>JAYVCO010000052.1:0-5138 GCA_043749935.1 Planctomycetia bacterium | reverse complement strand
CGAAGGCAGGCTCCTTGCCCTACGAGTGAACTGTGCTTAACAAACCTGCAACCGTTGATCTCTCGGCCTCTCTTCAATCGGCGCCCCCGATTCGGGTGCTTGTGGTGGATGATTCCGCGGTTGTGCGCCAGGTATTTACTCGCGAACTGAGTCGCGATCCACGAATCCAAGTCGTCGCAACTGCGCCCGACGTCTATGTCGCACGCGATCGCATTGTGGCGCTGCGACCCGACATCATTACGCTTGATATACACATGCCGCGAATGGATGGCATTACGTTTCTAAAGCGTCTGATGAAACATCATCCCATGCCGGTGATCGTCATCAGTTCGCTGACCTCGGGCGGGGGCTCGTTGGCTATCGAGGCGATGGCGGCCGGAGCGGTTGACGTACTGGCCAAACCGAGTCCCTCGGACGACTCCAATATCTTCTTTCGTAAACTGATCGATAAAATGAAGGGCATAGCCAAATCGCGCATTCAGTATCCCGCGATCTCCGACGGCCAAATGCCTTCACGCAGATTCATTGCCGCCAAACCAACCCGCGATGTGATCTTTGCGCTCGGCGCCTCGACCGGAGGCGTTCAAGCGCTCACTCAGGTGCTCCCAATGTTTCCCGCCGATGCGCCGGGAGCGCTGGTTGTCCAGCATATGCCTGCCGGATTCACGGCGTCATTTGCGGAGCGGCTCAATGCCGTTTGTCAAATGCGCGTCAAAGAAGCGGCCCACGGCGATCGTATCGCACGAGGACACATATTGATCGCTCCCGGAGGATTCCACATGGTTCTTCGGCGTTCCAGCGGAAGTTACCACGTCGAGCTGATTCAGAGCGAGGAAGTGTGCCATCAGCGCCCAAGTGTTGATGTGCTTTTTGACTCGGTTGCCAAATGTGCCGGTAGCAACGCCGTTGGCGCGGTTCTTACGGGCATGGGAAGCGACGGTGCCCAAGGTCTGCACCAGATGCGCCAAGCCGGCGCTCGTACCCTTGCCCAGGATGAACCATCCAGCATTGTGTTCGGCATGCCAATGGAAGCCATCAAATGCGGCGCGGCCGAAACCATCGTCCCGCTGGATCAAGTGGCCGTCACGATGATGAGGATGGCGCAGCAGCCGGCCAACACGGGCCGAAACAATTCCGCGTCAGGTTGAGTGAGGTGCATTGTGATTCAGAAAGTATTGATTATTGATGACTCCACAACGACTCATGCATTCGTGAAGGTGAGGCTGAGCGGCGAACCTATCGAGTTTCATTCCGCGCCAAATGGCAAGGTCGGCTTGGAGCTTGCGGCCTCCGTCCAGCCCGATTTGATTCTCCTGGATGTCGAGATGCCGCATCCAAACGGATTTGAAGTCTGCCGCCTGCTCAAAGCCGAGCCGGTTACGATGAACATCCCGATTATCTTTCTCACTGGGGCCTCCTCCACCGAGGAAAAGATCAAGGGACTTGAACTGGGGGCGGCGGACTACGTGACCAAGCCCTTCGACATCGCGGAGCTTCGCGCCCGCGTTCGTGGCTCTCTGCGTACAAAATATCTGCTCGATCTATTGAACAGGAAGGCGATGATCGACGGGCTAACAGGATTGTGGAATCGGGGATACATGGACAAGCGGTTGGAGGCCGAATTGTCGCTCATCAACCGGACGGGGCTTCCCTTCTCTTGCATCATGGCTGATGTGGATCACTTCAAAAGTATCAATGACACCTATGGCCATGCGTTTGGAGATGCTGCCCTGTGCGCGATAAGCCAGATATTCATGGAGAACTCCCGTACCGAAGATGTCGTTTGCCGCTATGGCGGAGAGGAGTTTGTCTGCCTCTTGCCGGGGATCGACCTCGAAGGAGCTATGTTGTTCGCCGAACGCTTGCGTGGAATCGTCAGCGAATTGACGTTGGTGCATAGTGGAAAGCAAGCCAAACTTACTTGTAGTTTTGGCGTCGCACGAGTTGAACCAAGGGACTGTGCCGATGTATCACCTGTTCAACTTGCCGATCAGGCACTTTATGATGCCAAGAGAGGCGGTCGAAATCGCGTTGTCGCCGCAGGACTTCAACGGTCCGAGACAAGTCCTGCTATTTAAGCTTGCAGTTCTCTTCCGCCATTTGCTTGAGCCGTAGGCACGACTCAACCATCCGCGCAACGGCAAAAGTCGATGTGTGCCGTGGCACGCATTGTGTTGAACAACAGGTGAAATGCGCGTAAACTGTAGAGCGTTGCGGCAAACCAGTGATAGCCTCTTGCTGTGCGAAATATGCCTTGTTTTCCCGGTCTTTTTACGCCAAGATCTGCGGATCGCTTACGCGACTTCTAATCCGGCTAGTCAACTTCCTGTTCCTGGCAAGTTTCTCGCGGCCGTCTGGCTAATCGCGCTTGGGAGCGAGCATCAGCGCTGCGGGCAGTGGATGGTCCACATGCAATCCTTGGACAACCTGGAAGCCTGACGTGGCGACTGGAAGAGGCGTGACTGGAAGAGTCGACGGCGTGCTCACTTGCCCCAAGTGCTCGAAGAACCCGGCAATCAGCTCACCGTTGAGGTCCGTCTTGTGTTGCGAAACAATCAACCGCGACGGCGCAGCGGCTACCACACCGACAGCGCCATGCGAATCACTCGACGTGCTGGCCAGGGCCGAAACCACTGCTGCACTCATGCTGCTTGTGGCCGGGGCGAAGGGTCCGGCAGCCGCAATATTAATCATGTCGAGCTCGCCATTCGTCGAGCCAAAGTTTCGAGCGAACACCTGGTCGGTGGCGTCGACTTGATCGTCCCGGTTGTAGTCATAGACATTCGCAATAGCCCCGGCGAGCCCATAATGCGAGGATAGGTCCGACTCTTGATGATTGCGAGCCGTGATGTCGTCGGTGGCGTCCGTGAAAGCCGCATCAACATCATCTCCTTGCCCTGAATCGCCGGGCTGGTTTCCAAAATAGAACACGCTGTCCGCCGCCAGGCCCGTATGCGCGTCAGCCTTCACGATCACTTCCAGCCAAGTGTTGATCACCTTGCCGTCTGGCCAGGTGAGTTCGATTCGATCCGAGCCGCCGGTCCCAGCGCCAGAGCGCACGGTCACGCTCGGCAGGTTTGCCCCACTCAAGGTCGTCCAGGTACTGGGAGTATTCGAGGCAAACGGGCCGCTAGTCTTGAAGCTGAAGTCGCTGGCAACCATCAAGCTGTGCGTGTCACTGGCCGTCATGTCGACCATGATCCCGTTTATGCCGGCCGAGTAGCTGGAAAAGTTGCTGAAAGTAGATTTGCCACTACCGGGCAGAAGAGCGACTTTGTCGTTGGCAATGGCGCCATCGTCGGCCGCATTAGCGGCGGGACTGCCACCGTCGTAAGCAGAGTTGTTGTAGAAAAGCAGGCGGCTTAGCACGCTGACGACCACGTTAAACGAAGTGCCCGCGGTGTTCGTCTCGAGATTTCCGGCCAGATCGCTCACGGGCGAGCTGGCAGGATTCAGGTCCAGCTCGTACGAGCCGGCCATCGAGGTGATCGCACTGAGATTCCCCAGCGTCCAAGTGATCATGTCAGCCGATGACAGCGTCTGCGCGCCGGTCAATAGATTGGCTCCGGCGTTGCGCGAAAGTTGCAAATCGCTCGGCGTCAAACCGCTCACGGGCTCGCTGTACTGAATCGTCATCGTCGACACGCTCGTCGTACGCGTATTCGGTGTGACGGTGACGATGCTGCCGGTGGGTCGCACGGTATCGATCTGGATTGCCAGCGAGGGAGAACTGGCCGAGATGGATTGGCCGGAAACCGTTTGGCGAGCAGTAATCGCATGAATATTGTCGGTCAGAGTCGAGCTGCCGTCAGTCGTGACCGTCGTCGTGGAGCCTGCGGCCGTGGCGCTGCCAATCAAATTGCCATCGGAATAGATGTTGACTGTCGCCCCGGCAATCGTGCCAGAAACCTGAAACTGCAGTTTCGTCGCGGCACTACTGTTGTTGAGCTTGGTAATGCGGTCCGAGTTCGATACACCCGTGTCGCTCACCGCGAGCAAGCTCACTGAGCTGGGCGCCGAAGTGGGATTCGACTGGTTTCCAAAGTTTTGCCCGGTTGGATTGTTGGCGGCGCTCACGGTCAAGTTGTAGAGGCTGGTGGCCGGTGAGGTTTGCCCGAAAGCAGCCTGTTGGACTTCGCGAACTTGGTAGCCGCCGGCAGCCAGGCTCGCAAACTGATAGACGCCGCTGGCGCTGGTGGTGCTGCTCGGGTCTCCGCTGGTCATTTGCAGCGACCAGGAGTTGAGTGTTTGGCTGCGGATCGACGATGCGTTGACGATCTCCAACTGCCACGTGCCATTCGGCGCACTGCCGTTGAGCGCGGCCAAGGGTCCAGCCGGCCGGAAGCTCCCGGAAAAAGGTGCGCCGCCACTGGAAATCGCAGTTGATGCCGAATCATCAAACGTCGTATTCGTAAAATTCTGCCCGTTGCCCCCCGCGCGCAACACCAGCGGGATGCGCGTGTTGTTGGGGCTGATCAGGACGACCGACAGGTCGCTGTCCCGACTCGCGGTAATATTGAGGGTCACGTTGACGTCGACGACGTTGGCCGCCAAGCCGGAGACCAGGTTGTTCGAACGTACCGTGCTGGATGTTCCAACGCCCTTGGGAACATCCGTGGAATTGAAAGTGTTGACCGCGATTGGGTCGAAGCTGCCGTTGTTGTTGAAGTCTTGATAGACGGTCCAGCCAGAGAGGCCGGCTTCGCCGTTGTCGAGCGTACCATTGCCGTTGGCGTCGTTGAATACGGTGCCCGAAATCGCGCCCGGGCCAATCAGCCCCGCCACCACCAGGTTCGCTTTGGGGGTTCCGCGGCCAGTCACCAGATCGAATCCCGGGCCGGCCGCAGAGTTGGGGCCATTGCTCCCCGTGGTCACATCGTTGAATGCCGACGAGGGCAGCGAGTAAAGCTTGGGCAGCGTTCCGCTGACGCCATCGAGTGCCGAAAGACCCGCCACGGCGCGACCTTGATTGGCAATCGCGATCAGTCCGGACCAGGCTGGAGCGCCCAGGCTCGTACCGCCCACCTGACTCCACGGCGTGGAAACAGGATTGTTGTAGGTGTCGTACACCGGCACGCCGGTATTGGGATTAGCATCAAACGCGACGTCGGGACCAACCCGCATGGTGGTGCTCTGCG
>JAYVCO010000051.1:0-11096 GCA_043749935.1 Planctomycetia bacterium | reverse complement strand
GCCGGGGATCATGCGCGGGTAAAAGAACTCGAGGCACGCGCGCGTGCTCTCATAAAGATCCACATCGAAATGCGCAAATGAGAATTGCAGCCCTTCGACGGGGCCTGCCGTATCGGGAAATCGGCCCTTGTAGTAGACGACGTCTTCGTATTTGGCCAGGTATCCGCGCACAGACTCCAGGCTGCAGGCATATTGATTGGGCTGGTGAACGTTGCGGTCCTGTTCGATGGGGGCCGGCAAGCCATCGAAATTGTCGAACACGTGGAGCTGTCGATCGCCCTTGGCCTCGCAGATCATCCCAGCCGTTCCCCCTTGATAGGTGCCAACTTCGGCCATGTGACCCTGACGCTTGCTCTGCGCCTTGGCAAGAGTGTACACCAGGTAGGCCTCGTTGGCCGTGACCAGCCAGCGGCGCTCGCGGCGCACGCGGCGAATCAAGCGGACGACATTGGAGTGCTTGTGTCCGCCCAGCCCAAGCAGTTCCAGTTGGGCAACCAGGCTGATTGCGGTCCGTTCGAGCAACCCACCGCCAATGATTCGCTGTACTCGCGGACTTGTCAGCCACATAGTCGCACTCTGGTTGGTAATCCGTTGCCAGTTGATAACATGATTGTCTATTTCACGTTGCCGAAACACCAGAGCAATTTGGTCGTCCGTATTGGATGAGCGCGGAGCGGTTGATGTTGATCCATCCCGTGCGCAAAAAAAACCGCGGTGCCCAACCATGTTTGGCCAGGCACCGCGGAAACAACTCTTCAAGGGGATTTGGGATCATCGTTGTTCCAAGGACACGCGGTCGACCACGGCGACGTTGTTGTTCTTGTCGGTCTCAACGACCACTTTGTCCACGTCGACCATCACGGCCAGACGGTCGAAGATGGCCGGCTGTCCCGAAGGGCTCACCATCTTCAGTGCCGACTGGGGCAGACGTAGCGTGACTTCGGCGACTTGCCCGGCAGCCAGGCCCGAGACTTCGATGGCCGCTTTGGCGTCGTCGCTCATCTGGCCACCGAGCGAGGCGAAGATCCCGACTCGGAAGGCACCGCAGGCCTGCAGTCCTTGGTTGCGGAACTTGACGCGGTAGGCCGGACCGGCCACGAGCGTCGACTGCTCCACCATGTGCACGTCTTCCAACACCAGGTCGATACTGCCACTGGCTTGAAGGTAGGAGGCCGAGACCACAGTGGAGTCTTGGACCACTGGGGCCGATACATATCCACCACCATATCCGCCGCCATACCCGCCACCGAAGCCACCCAAGGGGAATGGAATCGGCAGGATCCACGGACCAGGGTTGCCGTTTTGCGGCATGGTCGGATTAGTGGGCGTGGTCGGTGTCGTCGGCGTTGTCGGGGTGGTTGGCGTTGTGGGGGTGGTTGACTTCGTCGGCGTGGTCGGTGTCGTAGGATCTACCTTTTTGCCGCCACCCTTGCCGAAGACATCGCCATACTTGCCCAAGTCTCCGACCTTGACGATCGGGCTGCCCTTGGAGTCGGTGGGAATCTTGGTGCCCCCATTGCCGAGGACATCACCGTACTTGCCAGTATCACCAACTTTGATAATCGGGCTGGTGTTGGACGTCCCCGAAGTGGTGGGCAAAAATTTGGGACCCGTCGGAGAGCTGGGGAGCTTCTTCGCGATCTTGTCGTCGAATTTTCCCGCATACAGTTTGGAAACGGTCTGCTGGTTGCTCAGCGTGTTTTGACTTTTGACGAACTTTTGGGGAGCGGTTTTGAAGCTCTGCTGCACCATGACCGGACGGGAAACACCGGCTATGTGGTGCGAACCGCCGTTATTGTTCGAGCCGCCTTTGGCCAAGGCGAACTGGGGCGAAACCAGACCCGCAACCACCGCAACCGCGACCGCACCCTGCATTTTCTTGATCGAGAACATGATTCACACTCGCTTTCTTGATTCTGGAGAACCCGGGGAACCTTGCGAACATCGCGGGTTCCTCATCTACCCAGCTAGGCGTCAAGCGAGGCGAAGTGTTACAGGGAGGGGCCAATAATTATTTTTTGGCAAAGAAACGCGGGTTTCTGGGAGGATTCCCAGGCCGCCAGAGCGCAGCGCCAGCCGAGCAGTCGACCAGCGGAGCCTCGGTGAATACGGCCCGTCCCGCGTCTATTTGGCCTGCTTGAGGTGGGCCTCGTCCAGCTTGTCGACCGACCACAGCAGGCCGCGGGTGACGAGGTCGAGGTAGCGGGCGTCGGCCACCGTATCGTTGTTATGGCCCAGCGTGGTGGCGAAAACTTTGGTCTTGCCTCGATACGTATTGGTCCAGGTCACCACGCAGTCCTCGACGGTCTCCTTGCCGTCGCGCGACTTGACGGTCTGTTGCCCGCGAGCCAGGGGGCGAGCCGTCTCCAACAGCTTCCCGGTGATGTTGTTGTACAGCTCTTCTTTGACCGTTGTCCAATCCTCCAGCCCCTTGGTGATCGGGCTTTGTTTGTCGACAAAACTAATCGCAATCGGCAATTGCTGGCCGTGGCCAGTGGTTTGCAAACCTGTAAGCTCAAACCACGGCGTGACCGTCTTGGGCCAGCCCTCGCTCCGATACGAATGCATGCCGCAGTGCAACACTACGGCCGGAAGTCCTTCGCGATGAGGGCGGAGAATACGATCGATCACATCGAGATCTTTGACGTCGGAAGAGCACTCGTCATGCACCACCACGTCAAAGTTCTTTGCCCAATCGGGGTTTTCATAAACCGGGTTCAAATGCTTGGTGCTAGTATCAGGGTCATAGGCAACCGTCCAGACCACGTTGGCCCGAGCCGAGATCCCTTGAGTCAAAATGTCCTTCTGCTTTCCATAGTCATGACAGCAGCCGCCAATGACCAGAAGTGCGCGGATTGGCTTGCCCGGATCCTCGGCTTGCGCAAATTTAACGCGAACAATACCGAGCACGAAAACGGACAATGCGAGCGCAATCACTTTCAAATGTAGACGAGTGGATGGTTGGGTCATGATGCTTCTCCAGCACAGGCAAATGGCTCGTGCTTGTTAGGACCAAGAAAATAAGTGGACATTGGGTCTGAGTCGGCCCACGCAATTCGACTGCCATTCTCAGTTTTACAAATGCCCACCGCAACCGTGCGTGGAGTTTTTCACCGAATCGGAGGCCCTGGGGGCTTGAATTGTCACCACATTTCTTACCTCTCGCCGTCAACTTGACGTTAAAGTTCAGCGGTAACTAGGATAAGGAACCTCGATTTCACCGCGAATGCCCACATTGCAGGTCACAGACGAAATGTCATGAAAAAAACAGCTCCCAACCCAGATCGACGACATTTTCTCAAGCAGTCCGGAGCCTTGTTGGCAGGCGCCACCTTCGGATCGGCACCGATGTTCGTGCCGCGCTCCGTGTTGGCCGGTGCCAAGGAGCCTGCGCCGAGCGATCGAATCTTGATCGGCTGCATCGGCGTGGGCAACCAGGGAGGCGGTAATCTGGCCAAGCATTTAGCCAACACGATCGCGGTTTGCGAAGTGGATTCCGATCGGTTAGCAGCCGCCAAAGGACGCGTGGAAAAGGCCAATGGAAAGTCGTGCGCCGCTTATGCCGACTATCGCCGCTTGCTGGAGAACAAGGACGTTGACGCGGTCGTCGTCACCACGCCCGATCATTGGCACGCGCGGATCACTGTCGACGCCTGTGCCGCGGGCAAGGACGTGTACTGCGAAAAACCGCTCTCGCTGACAGTCGCCGATGGCCAGGCCATGGTCAAGGCGGCTCGCACCAGCAACCGCATTGTGCAGACCGGCAGCCAACAACGCTCCGAAACTCATTTTCGACTGGCTTGCGAGTTGGTTCGTTCCGGGCGGATCGGAAAAGTACACACGGTGCGCGCGGGGATTTCTGGGGTCAACCTCAGAGGCTCTGTTACGCCCGACTGCGATCCGCCGCCGGAACTGGACTACGACTTCTGGCTCGGCCCGGCACCCAAGCGGCCCTACAACCCACAGCACGTCCACTATAACTTTCGTTTTTTCTGGGATTACTCCGGCGGTCAGATGACCAACTGGGGCGCACACCATCTGGACATCGCCCAATGGGGCTTGGGCATGGACGAGAGTGGACCGATCTCGATCGAGGGCAAGGCCCGCTACGAGAAGGATCACTTATACGAAGTATCCGAGTGGTGCGAAGTTGTCTATCAATACGCCAACGGAGTGAAAATGATCTGCGGGCAAGGGCAACGTGGCGGGACGACTTTCGAGGGCGACAAAGGAACCATCCACGTCGACCGCAAAGGACTGGAGTCCGATCCTCCCGAGCTGGCGCAGCAGGCCCTTTCGGCAGCCGACGTGCATTTGTATGTGAGTGACAATCATCACGCCAACTGGCTCGATTGCATCAAGACCCGCAAGCTGCCGATCTGCGACGTCTCGATCGGCCATCGCTCCGCGACTGTATGCCATCTGGGCAACATTGCAATCCGGACAGGACGACCGATTCGATGGGATCCGGTCCAGGAGACGATCGTGGGTGATGACGCCGCCCGCGAAATGCTCAGCCGGCCCTACCGCTCTCCCTGGCCGCAAGCCTGAGTTTGCCGCTCGAAAGCCCGGCATATCTCTCAGAGAATACACTCGCACCGAGCGCCTCATTCTGATGTTCCCGCTACGTTGCCAATCGGCTTGCCCGCTAGCTTTCACTTCGGAACGATAGCATCAACCCTGCGAAGGTTCTTTCGATAGATCCCCGGGTCTGCATGCAGCCCCCGGCAAACGCTGTTCATACCTGAGCTGGGGGTGAGCAGAAACCGCTCTTGGCAGTAAGATGGAGCGGGGCACTATGTCACCACCGTTCAACCTTCCTCACATTGGATCGGTGAAACGGAACGGTGAACGGGAGACGGAGGCATGTTTAGAGCAGCACTGCGCAGTGCGTTTGGGTCCGACACTCGCAAGCCAAGAAATGCCAAGCAGCATCGACTTGGCCTGGAAAGATTAGAAGATCGGATGCTCTTGACCCTGCTGGGGAATCCATTGTTCCCAGCCGACAGCCCGTGGAATCAAAAGATCTCGAACGCACCAGTAGCTGCCAATTCGGACACACTCGTTACCAGCATTGGCGCTACGAGTCATTTGCACCCTGACTTTGGAACGACGTACGCTGGCGCGCTCATCGGCATTCCGTACAACGTGGTGTCGACAAGTCAGCCCAAAGTCAACGTGGTCGTCGATGCCTATGCCGGTGAAAGCGATCTGCTACCGGTGCCCATCCCGAATGGCGCGATCATCGAGGGCGACCCGCTGCCCTCTTCGCAGAACAACTCGGATCGGCATTTGCTCGTATACGACAAGGACCAGAACCTCGTCTACGAGTTGTTTAACGCGCATCGGCCAACCGAGACCCAGGATCATAACTGGCATGCCGATTCGGAAGCGGTGTGGGATCTGAGCAAAGACTCGTTCCGGACTGCGGGTTTTACCTCGGCAGATGCGGCCGGTCTGCCGATTCTGCCGGGACTCGTCCGCCCCGACGAGGTGTTGGACCAGGGCGTCATCAATCACGCCCTGCGCTTCACCGTGCCCAGATCTCGGAACAGTTATGTTTTTCCCGCGTCTCACCAGGCCGGCGTCAACGACTCGACCCTGCCGAGAATGGGCGAGCGGTTCCGGCTGAAGCAGAGCTTCGATATTTCAGGTTACTCGGCGACGGACCGCGTGATCCTCCAGACCCTCAAAGACTACGGAATGATCGTGGCCGACAACGGCAGTGGCTGGTATCTGAGCGGAGAGCCATCAACTCGGTGGAACGACGACGATCTGCACACGCTCACGCAGTTGCTGGGCAGCAACTTCGAGGCCGTGAACCTGACGCCCATCGTCTCGGGCCTGAATCAGGTCTCAGGTCCGACAACGGGCGGCACGGCTGTGACTGTTCAGGGGAAGGATTTTTCGGGCGCCGCGGGCCAACTGAAAGTTTTCTTTGGCGCCACGCCCGCCGCTAGTGTCTCCATCGTCTCAGATACGACGCTCATCGCAACGTCGCCCGCGCATTCCGCGGGCAATGTCGATGTCACAATTCAGACGCCCTATGGCACGTCAACCATTTCGACCTCCGACCGGTTTTCGTTCACGGCCACGACCAACTCGACAGTCCAAGGTCGCTCTCTGTTCTACGCCAACTCTTTTTTCTCGAGCGCCACGAACAATCCGTCTTTTAGCGACGACACGGCAATCGCACTCGACAAGTTCGCATATCGACCCGGCGGGGGAACGTCAACCTTTGCCAACGTTTCAACATATTCGCAAGGCATAAACGGGATCATGGTCGACCTCTCGATTGGTGGCAATCACGGCGCCGTAGCGACGAATGTTCAATCCGACTTCACGTTCCGAGTCAGTGGCCAGTTCGCGTCGAATTCGCCCAGCTCTTGGACCACCTTGAGCGGAGCCAACTTGCCGGCCGTAACCGTGCGACTTGGCGCCGGCACTGGCGGTTCGGACCGCATCGAACTGCTTTGGCCGAGTGGAAAGATCGTTGGCACGTGGCTGGAAGTGATCCTCAAAGCCAATGCCGATTCAGGTTTGACGTCCGACGATGTGTTTTACTTCGGTAGCATTCCGGGCGACTCGGGGCAAGGAAATGATCCCGCCGCCGCGTTCACCGACGCCACCGACGAAATCGCGGCGCGCAACCATCAGGAATCGGATCTGTTTCTGCACTATCCCTTGAGCGTCGCTATTGCGAACCCCTACGACTATAACCGCGACGACCAGGTGGATGCGACCGATCAGATCCACGCACGCAATTTCGGGAAAACTAACGGCGAGCTCGACATGATCAATATCTCGCTCTCTGGGCCGTTTGCTCCCGCGACAGGCGACTTCGCCGGTGGGGCAACCGCGAGCTCGCTGAATCCCATAGTCGGCAGTGAGGCGGCGGTCGCCTCGGCGCTAACCACGACGTTCGAGCGAAACAGCTTGAACCTACCAACCGACCTTTCGAGCCGGTTGGTCAATCGCTTGTCGATTGGTGAAGCGCGTGATGGCCAGACTGCCGACCACATCAACCGATCGACCCAGGAAGAAATACCTGCTCGTCGGACTACGCTAGCCAGAACCAGTCAGAATGCCACCTCTTCGACCATTGATCAGGAGCTGATCGATTGGGTTTTCCGCGATCTGGGTCTGAAAAACTAAGCGCTCGTTTGGGATCGGTACGCAGCTAAGATAAATTCGCCACCGCGGCGATTAGCGATTCGGGTAGCTCGACGACTCTTGAGCGCAAGAACTCGCCGAAGCTCTTGGCTTGCGGATCGAATCGAACGGAGGAAGCCACGCCCTCGCCCAAGAGACCGACAACGACAAAGTTCAATGCCTTCAAGTTCGGCAGCTCAAAGCGAAGGACTTTCAAGTCAGCGGCTTCCGGAACCAATTGCTGGAACCTCTCAACCGTCAGAAACGCCGCGAGCCACGCATAACTCTTGTCGTCACGGGCCCAGACACCGACGTTCGCGTTGCCTCCTTTGTCGCCAGAGCGAGCGCCGAACAGGGTGCCCAGTGGCGCCAGGCGCGTTGGTCCCAACGGAATACCAGGCATCTTTGGCGGCCTCACGTCTACCCAAGCTTCGCAATCAGTGGCGTTGGTCGGTGGAATCGGAATTCGAGTTCCGTCTTCCAGGACTACAGCATGCTGAGGAATATCCGCCGGCACCAATGTGGGCCAGTAAACGCCAAAGGGATTGGCTTCCGACGGCGGAGTCGTGCAAAAGAAGCCGGGATAGTTAGCCAATGCCATCTCGATGATCGCACTGGAAAAGACCCGATCCACTTTTTTGGCATCCTGGCTTTTGACGGTTACTTTCAATAGTGCCGAAGCTTCGTGATTCGTCCGCGCGTTGGGCTTGTCGGTTCTCGCGAGATCAAAGTCGAATGCGTCTAGACCACTCAAATTCATCGCGCTTCGCAAAGTTCGCTCGACCAATGCGGCCTTTTCCGGAATATCGAGTCCAGTCAGTACGAACGTCATCTGGTTGCGATATCCACCGAGATAGTTCAAGCAGACTTTGACCGTCGACGGCGCGGGCTCGCCGTGAACGCCAGAAATTCGAACGCGGTTGAGGCCTTCCTGGTCGAGCTGGATGGTGTCGAAACGGGACACTACGTCGGGGTTCATGTAAGCCGGCCTGTCGATTTCATAAAGCAGCTGAGCCGTAACCGTTCCGATCGAAACCAGTCCGCCCGTTCCTTCGTGCTTCGTGATCACGCTCGATCCATCCTCGTGCATTTCGGCAATCGGAAAACCTGGGTGTTCCAGCCCAGGCACTTCTTGAAAGAATGCGTAGTTTCCGCCAGTACACTGGGTTCCACATTCCACGACATGCCCGGCCACTACGGCTCCGGCCAGCCGATCCCAATCGTTTCGCTTCCACCCAAAATGCCAAGCCGCTGGACCAATCACAACGGAAGCATCGGTAACTCGCGGGCAAACCACAATCTGAGCGCCCTGATTGAGCGCTTCGACGATACCCCATCCGCCCAAATACGCGTTGGCGCTCATCGGCACGGCTCGCAGGTCGCGCAGTGGCTTTCCCGTATCGAGATGTTTCAGCTCGTGCCCCGCTCGCTCGAGCGTGGCGAGCTGGGGCATCAGGTCATCACCTTCCACGTGGAGGATCTTCGGCTTTAGCCCAAGTCGATCGCAGAGCGTTCGCAATTCAGTGGTCAGTGCCGCTGGATTGAGCCCTCCCGCGTTCGTGACGATTTTGATACCCCGATCGAGCGCCTCGCCCAAAATGTCTTCCATCTGCTTCAGGAACGTCACGGCGTACCCTCGTGACGCATCCTTTTGCCTCGCTTTCCAGAGGATCATCATCGTCAGCTCGGCGAGATAATCGCCGGTGAGAAAGTCGATCGGTCCGCCAGTGACCATTTCACGGGCTGCCGAAAAGCGGTCGCCGTAAAAGCCAGAACAGTTCGCGATGCGAAGCGGAGTGGACATAAGGAGATTCATGAGTGGCGTTGTTGGCCGGTACGGACGCTCAGTTGGGGCTCGCGTTACCCAGATCCTTCGATCACGGCCAACACGGCGCCAGTGTTGACGTGTTGCCCCTTCGCGACGCAAACGTCCGTGATATGGCCGGACATTGGTGCGGAAATCCAATGAAAGACCTTCATCGATTCAATCACCAAAAGCACCTCGCCCGCCGATACCGCGTCGCCTTGCTTGACCCTGACTTCGTTGACGACGCCCGGCAACGGCGCGACCAGCGATCCGGCGGCTATTTGCTCTTTGGGAATCGGAAAACGCGAAACTTCAAGCAGCGCCGAGGCTCCCAGTGCGCTGTCCACGTAGAATGTGTCGCCGCAGCGATGGACGAGGTAATTCCGCTGGACGCCGACTATCGCCAGGCGGATCTGATCGGGTTCATCGGTGTGGCAACTCGCGTCGGGCTGTTCCTCGCCGTCAATTCGCAACTTCAATCCGTCGCCTTGAAAGCTGTACTCGATGCCAATCTCGCCGACGCGACTTTGAAAACGGGCTTGTTGAAACTGTGAAGGGTTATTGCGCCATCCCGAGGGTGCATTGCGGAGCACCTTGGCCTCGCGCCGGCGTGCTGCCTGTGAAGCCAGGGCGGCGGCGGCGGCATGAAAACGCTCGACTTGAACGTCCTGCGACGACAGCAACGGTGCGGCCAGCCCGTGACGCTCAAGAAAATGGGTATCGATTTGACCCTGCAGGAAATCCGGATGTTCGAGGATGCGCACAAGCAAGTCGCGATTCGTTCGCACACCGTGAATGTGCGCTCGGGATAAAGCCCGGCTGAGGCGACTGACCGCTTCGGTCCGAGTGGGAGCGTATGCGATGACCTTTGCCAATAAGGGGTCGTAATACGGCGAGATCACTGCGGTGTCCTCGATCGTCGAGTCGACGCGGATGCCAGCACTCGCCGGGATCCGGAAACGATGTAGCGTTCCCGCGCAAGGCAAATAGTCGTGCTCGGGGTCCTCGGCGTAGAGCCTGGCTTCGATGGCGTGGCCGCGCAGCGTTGCTTGACGCACGTCCGCGGGCAACGGCTCGCCGGAAGCAATCAGGATTTGCAGACGCACCAGATCGAGTCCGGTAACGCATTCGGTGACCGGATGCTCGACTTGCAGACGAGTATTGACTTCCAAGAAGTAAAACTTGTTGTCCGGCGTTAACAGGAACTCGACCGTGCCTGCGTTGATATAGCCAATCGCCTTGGCTGCGCGCAATGCCGCACTCGACATCGCCCGACGCAGCTCATCGTCGAGGGCCATCGAGGGAGATTCTTCGATGATCTTTTGGTGGCGTCGCTGAATCGAGCACTCGCGTTCGAACAAATGCACGATGTTACCGTGCAGATCGCCGACAATCTGAATCTCAATATGTCGTGCTGCTTCGATGTATGGTTCGACAAACAACGATCCGTCGCCGAAAGAGGCTTGGGCCTCTTGGCGCGCGGTCTGCATAAGGGAGGCAAACTCGTCCGCCTGGCGAACCACGCGCATGCCTCGACCGCCGCCGCCTGCTGACGCCTTGATGATCAATGGCCAGCCCAACGACTCTGTTTGGCGCAGAGCCTGGTCCGCCGTTTGATTACCGACTTCGATCGTTGGCAGCAGCGGCACGTCTGCCTCTTGCATGCGCCGCTTGGCCTCGATCTTCGATCCCATCGCCGCAATCACGTCCGCCGGAGGACCAATGAACGCGATGGCCGCTTCCTGACAAGCGCGCGCAAATGCCGCGTTTTCGGACAGAAAACCGTAACCGGGATGGATGGCATTGCTGCCCGTCTTGCGCGCGGCGTCGACGATCGCTTCAATCCGCAAGTAGGATTCCGACGACTGCGTACCACCGAGCATCACGACCTCGTCCGCTTCGTGAACGAAGAGAGCGTTCCGATCGGCATCGGAGCACACCGCCACGGTGGTGATTCCCATCTCGCGGCAAGTGCGCATGATCCGGCGCGCAATTTCGCCGCGATTTGCAATCAGAATTTTCTTGATCGACGTGGTCATTTGGTCACGATTGGTCACATTCTAAAAACACCGTACGTCTCCGTACCCTTGACTTCGCTCGAATGAGCGGCGGACAGCGCGATTCCCAACACGGTCCG
>JAYVCO010000050.1:0-13469 GCA_043749935.1 Planctomycetia bacterium | reverse complement strand
CGAGGACGCGCGAGACCTGGGCCAGCACGGCTCGCTTGGCCGGCGCGTCGAAGTAGATGAGGACGTTCCGCAGGAGGACGGCGTCCATCTTCGGCAGTGCCGGCCAGGGCCGGGCCAGGTTGAGCTGCCGAAACTCAACCCGCTTGCGGATGGCGTCCCTCACCTGCCACCTCGCGCCGTGGTGCTCGAAGTGCCGGACCAGCAGCGGAGCGGGCAGGCCACGGTTGACCTCCAGCTGGCTGAAGACCCCGTCCGCCGCCCGGGCCAAGACGTCACGAGACAGGTCGGTCGCCAGGATCGAGGCGTTGGCCACCGGGAAGTGATCTGCCACGAGCATCGCGAGGCTGTAGGCCTCCTGACCGGTGGACGCCGCGGCTGACCACAACGAAAGGTGACCTCCGTTCGCGCGGATGGCGTCCGGGAAGAGCACATCCCGAAGCGCCTCAAAGGGATGCGTGTCCCGGAAGAAGGAGGTCTCGTTGGTGGTCATCGCTTCGACCACTTTCAGGCGCAGAGCAACGTCGGGCGCTACGCGCAGTCGAGTTATGAAGTCATTCACCGATTCGTGTCCCTGGGCCCGAGCCAAGGAGAGCAGGCGGTTTTCGGCCAAATAACACTTCTCGCGGCCGAGCACGACCGCCGATTGCTGACGCACGAGGTTGTCGATGTAGTCAAAATTTTCGAGTGTCAGCGACATGCGCGTGTTGGTCTTTTTTGGGTATCGCAGGTTTGCGGGGCGCGAAAATGCTTGTCAATTGACTTTTTGCGGCTCTCGGCGACTGTTCTTGACTCGGCGCGTGATCTCTTCGCTAAGCTGCTTGAGCGGTACGATCTGGTCGGCCAGTCCGGCTTTGGCGACGGCGCCTGGCATACCCCAAACAACGCTCGAGGCTTCGTCTTGCACAAGCACCTGGCCTCCCGTCGCGCGAATCTGTTCGCAGCCGCGCAGCCCATCCTGCCCGAGCCCCGTGAGAACCACCGCCAATGTGCTGGCGCCGTAAGCTTCGGCCACCGAGCGAAACAAGACGTCAACCGATGGACGGCAATAATTCTCCGGCGCCGACATGGTCATTTGGAGCCGAGCCCCCTGCTTGTCGCGGACCACTACCATGTGGTGGCCGCCCGGTGCCAACCAGGCGTGCCCCGGAAAGATCAAGTCGTTTGTCGCCCCTTCGCTGACGTTGATGGCGGCTTTGGACCTGAGTTGATCGGCCAGGCGACGGGTAAACTCGGGCGGCATGTGCTGTACGATCACGATCGGGACGGGAAAATCATGAGGCAACGCTGGTAGAATCGTAGTTAGCGCGTCGGGTCCGCCGGTCGAGACGCCAATCGCCACGATTTCGATGCGTCGCGATCGATTGGAAGTCGGTAAACGAAGTTCGAAGGACGATTCGGCTCCCTTTTCTTGAGGCGCGACGGAAGTTGACTTACCGTCTACGGCGTGCGCTGGTCGTGTGAGCAGCTTGATTTTGGGGATGAGCTGCTCTCGGATCCGCTGCATGGCGTCGTTAATGTTCCCCGTTCCGTCGGGCATCGTGACATAGTCATTGGCGCCCAGCAACATGGCCTTCGAGGTGGCCGCGGCGCCTCGCTCGGTAAACCGGCTCAGCATGATCACCGGCAGGCGCGGGTGTTCCAGCCGCAAAGCCTTCAGCGTCTCCAAGCCGTCCATCTGCGGCATTTCCAGGTCAAGCGTTATCAAGTCGGGTTTGAGCTGCGCGAGCTTGGCCAGCGCAATTCGCCCGTTGATGGCCGTTCCAGCAACTTCTAGCGCGGGGTCACTAGCCAACACGTGCGACACCACCCGGCGCACGACGATTGCATCATCAACGACGAGAACCCGAGTCTTGCTCATCTGCAACTTGGGGCGATACCCAACCCTCGGATTTTTTCCAGCACGTCGAGTCGCCCAAATGGCTTTTTCAGATAATCGTTGGCCCCGGTGTGCAATGCCATGTCGATCCTAGTGGGATCATCCTCACTGGTGACTATGAGTAGACGCACCGCATCGTAAGCAGAATCGCTCCGCACCGCGCGGACGAACTCAATGCCGTCCATGTCAGGCATGTAGAAGTCGACCAAGACTAGATCGAGCCCAGGCAACTTTCGCAGTTTCTCGATCCCCTCGCGACCGTCGCTGGCTTCGCTGACTTCGAAGTCCAGCGAAGTCAAGACTTGTCTGAGGATCATCCGCATCGCCTTGGCGTCATCAATGACTAGCGCCTTCATCTGTTCGTCTCCGCTGGTTAGGAAGTTGCGGAAGTTGGGTCACACAACAGTCCCAGCAGCTCCAGCTTTTCTCGGATGATATCTTTGGTGAACGGTTTCATGACGTACTCGTTAGCGCCGGCCTGCAAGGCCATGGCCACTTGCGACGTTTCCGTTTCGGTAGTCACCATCATCAACCGCAGGCCGTCGTATCTGGCGTCCGCCCGCACCTGGCGAACAAAGTCGATTCCATTCAATTCCGGCATGTTCCAGTCAACGAGGGCGAGCTCAACTTGATCGAGGTCCCCGAGTTGGCGCAACGCGTCGCGCCCGTTGCAGGCCTCGCTTACGTCACACCCAAGTTGGCGCAATATGTGCGAAAGAATGCTCCGCATGGCTCGCGAATCATCGATTACCAAGGCTTTCACGGAATGCTCCTGTCTTCTTGCGGCGCCCATCAGTTGTTAGGCGCCGAATTCTGCCGTTGAAACGTGCCATTTCCAAGCGTTACGAACGAGGCGCGGTGGCCGAGATTTGTTCGCTAGCAAATACGTGACGTTGGTCAACTGTCGGGCCGCCGTTCCTGGGAACGCCGATCTCGATCATCTCTCGTCCCACCCGGCCAAGGAATTCCGGGCGGCGCTTCTCGTCGTCCGACTCATACTGAAACCCGTCCACGAGTTTCTGAAGCGCGGAGGCCATCTGCGACAGTTCCAGAGCCGACTTGCGCGTGTGGCCGATAGCGTCCGTCGTGCCACGAGTGGCTTGTGCCACTGCCATAATGCTTTGGGCGATGTTCGCACTGCCTGTTGCGGCCTCTGAGATATTCTGAGATATCTCGGTGGTCGTCGCCGTTTGTTCCTCCACGGCACTGGCAATCGTGTTTTGAAAATCATTGATCTGATTGATGATCGCGCTTATCTGGCCGATTGCTTCGGCGGCCCGTTTCGTGTCGGTTTGAATTGCCTGGACCATCTGGCTGATGTCTTCAGTGGCCTTACCGGTCTGCTTGGCCAACTCTTTGACCTCATTGGCGACAACCGCGAAGCCCTTGCCCGCGTCACCGGCGCGAGCCGCTTCGATCGTTGCATTGAGGGCCAGCAGGTTTGTCTGTTCGGCGATACTGGTGATAACTTTGACGACTTTGCCAATTTCCGCGCTGCTCTCACCCAACTTGGTAACGGTGGCATTGGTCGTTTCGGCTGCCGCTACGGCGGTGGTCGCCACCTTGGCCGCCTGACTCGCGTTCTTGGCGATTTCTACGATGCTCGCGCTCATCTCCTCCATCCCCGCGGCGACAGTTAGCGTATTTTTGCTCACCTGCTCCGCCGCGGCAGAGACGCCGAGGGCTTGTGTGGAAGTCTCTTCGGCATTGGCGTTCATCTGTTGACTCACGACAGTCAGCTCTTCCGAGGAAGTGGACAAAGTCTGTGCGTTTTCCGAAATTGCCGCAATCGCGCGGCCCATGGTCTCCAAGGCTCGATTGAGTGCTTCGCCCATCTGACCGATTTCGTCGGAGTCGCTCGCTTGAAATCGTTTCGTCAAGTCTCCCTTGGCGACCGCTTCGAGCACGCGCACCATCTGTGACAACGGCCGGGAAATACCCTGAGTCATCCAAGTCGTGAAGAGTATCAGCACTACGATCAGACTCACGCTCAACAGCGTCAAGACGATATTCGTTTGGCGTATGGTGGCCGCGGCGAGCCGTTCGTCGGCCTGGACTCTTTCGGTCGCCATTACCACGAGCTCATCGATCACCAAGCGGTGGGCGTCGTATTTATCTTCCAGAATACCGTGGGCCAACGCTCGAGCCTGTTCCAAATCTCCCTTGAGAACGGCCGGAATGAATTGCTTATCCCGGATCTCAAAATATTCGACGGCGGGCAGATACGATCGAACGACCGTGGCATCCTTGATCTTGCCATCTTCAAGATCCTTGATCCAAAAATCGTGTCGCGCGAAATACTCCTTCTCGAGGTCTTGGCTCTTCTTGACTAGCTTTTCCAATTCAGATTTGTCGGTCTTGGTTACCATTTGGTGTACGAGCAGGTGGGATTCGACGACATATTCAGGCGGCGGCAGAATATCCGCGACGATGTCTTTGCCCTGCACGATCTGCTGATAAATGGGACCGTTGATTTTAACTGTCTGCAAAGTCGAGTATGCGAACGCACCAAACGTCACAAAACCGACAATGAACACCGCAATCAGCAAATGAAGTCTGGATTTGACGCTCAAGTGTTTCAGGCGAAACATCGCTTATCTCCTAGCTATTTAGCGTAAAGAGTGGAACAAGTGGTAGATGCCGCGGGGGATTGCTGGGAGTGGGATCGGTTTGAGGGCGGGACTGCTATTCATTTAGTTGTTGGCTCGGTGTCGATCCGTGTAGTTCAGCGCGAGAAGCTGGAAGCCGCTAGCAGCAAGGCAGGAGACTCAAGCGAAGCCATTTCCGTGTCCAGGGTCACGACCTTGTCGGTATCCAGCACCAGTAGCAGCCGGTCAGTCAACTTGTACGCGCCTCGGATCAGCGTGCGCGCTTCGCCGCAAAGGGTGTCCGGCACGGATTCGAAGTTGCTTTGATCGACCTCCTGCACGTCGCCGATCTCGTCAACGAGTAGACTGGCGGCACCGTGGTCAGTTCGGACGATAATGTTCATTGGCAGTTGATCGCCGGTCCGTTCCGAGAGACCAAGGCGAAGCCGCAGGTCGATCGCGGTCACGATCTGGCCACGCAGATTCATGAGGCCGCGGATGACGCGAGACGCCAATGGCACGCGCGTCAGCTCTTGGTAGCGAATGACCTCTTGGACCTGCCGCACGTCAACTCCGAAGAAAAGCCCGTCAACGTAGAAGGTGCAGTATTGCTTGGTTGTGTTCATGCGACGACGACCGCCTCCTCGACGGGTGAACCGTAAAACATGGGATCCGCGCGGCGAATGAGGGACGGGACATTGATGAGGTCGGTGACTCGCTGTTGGATCACGACCGAGGCCAGCAAATCGCCATTCTGCGCCTTCCTCGTCACTTCGATCGTGGTTTCCACGATGTCGATGATCCGATCTACGACCAGTCCGACACTGCGGTCTCGATCGCTGTGGACGACCACTTGCAGGGGACCGTCGAGGCTCACTTCGGCCGGAATACCGAGCAATCTTCCGACGTGCAGCAAAGGCATGATCCGGCCGCGGTATTGGACCACCTCTTGATCCCCGGACGCCTCGACCTGACTCCTTGGAATCTCCTCAAGACGAGAGACGAGCGAGATGTCCAACGCCAGCCGGCGGTTAGCGACGGACAGGATCACGAGTGTCTTTCGATCTTGGCCTTGGTCCGTCGAATGGACCGCATCATCCGTCAGTGGCCGATCGTGGACCTCGGAGACGACGCGCGCCCGCTGGGCCATGCCCTGCACGTCCAGGATGAGGGCCACTTTTCCGTCGCCCATGATCGTAGCGCCAGCATAGACCGGAATGCCTTTGAGTTGCTTACTTAGTGGCTTGACGACGATCTCTTCAGTATCGTTAATCGAGTCGACGACCAGACCGAACTGTCGATCGCCGGCTCGCAGCACGATGATATTGATGATTTCATCGTCCGAAGCCTGCGACTGTCGGGACGCCGATCGGCACTCAAGCCTAAGTTCCTGCGGGATATGAACGATAGGCAACAAGCGGCCGCGGAGGCGGTAGACCGGCACGTTGTGCAGCCGCTCGATTCCTTTTCGCGCCTGTTCCCCCTCCAGCCGCACGAGCTCAAGTAGGCTCACCTGCGGGATCGCAAATCGATTGCCGCCGCAGGTGACGATCAGAGCCGGAATGATTGCCAGGGTCAGTGGGATCTTGATCTTGATCGTGGTCTCGCGTCCCGGCTGGCTCTGAACATCCACGGTGCCGCCGATGTTCTCGATGTTCGTCTTGACCACATCCATGCCCACGCCGCGACCGGAAACGGTGGACACCTCGACTGCCGTGGAAAACCCAGGTGCAAAGATGAGCTGGGCAATCTCTCGGTCGTTCATACGCAGGGCCTGGTCCTGCGATATCAGCCCATTTTCGATGGCCTTTTGGCAAATCCGTTCCAGATTCAACCCGGCACCGTCGTCCGTGATCTCGATATTGACCTGGCCTCCCTCATGAAAGGCTCGCAGTAGCAGGCGACCTTCCACCGGCTTACCCTTGGCCCTGCGAATCTCGGGCGATTCGATGCCGTGGTCCACGGCATTGCGGACCAGGTGCGTCAAGGGGTCCTTGATCGCCTCGATGATCGTTTTGTCGAGCTCCGTCTCCTTACCGTCCATTTCGATTCGCACTTGCTTGCCACACGTCACGGCCAGGTCGCGAACGACGCGTGGGAACTTGTCCCAGATGTTCCGGATCGGCTGCATCCGGGTCTTCATGACTCCTTCTTGCAACTCGCTGGTAATCAGGTTCAATCGCTGCGCCGTTTTCAGCAGCGCCGCGTCCGAAAACAGGGCGGAAGACTGAAGAAGCTGATTGCGAGCCAGCACTAACTCGCCGACGCGGTTCATCAGCTTATCGAGCAAGCCGACATCAACGCGAATGTTACCATCCGACAACCTATTGGTGGGCGTCGCGGAGGTTGACGGTGACTGTTCCGTTGAAGGTGACGGCGCGGCCAACTTCGTGTCGAAAGTCTGGCTGGCAACTTGGAGGCGAGTCAGTTGGTCGACCAGCGCCGAGTAGTCCGCGCTTCCTTCGTTTCCAGTGGCTTCGATATTGGTCAGAATCTCGCGGATCGAGTCCACCAGGTCCAAGAGGCCATCGGCGATCGGTGGATTGAATGTCAATTCTCCGTCGCGCATGCGACTGAGCAGGTTCTCACCGCTGTGCGTAATGGCCCCCAGCTTGGCGAAATCGAAAAATCCGCAGGTCCCTTTGATCGTGTGAATGGTGCGAAAAATACTGGCCAGGTCTTCCGTGTTGTGCGGATTCTGCTCCAGCGTGACCAAATCGCGATCCAACTGATCGAGGTTTTCGAGGCTCTCCAAGAGGAACTCCTGGATCACCGAATCCAACTCATTCATGAAATTGGTTCTCCCTTGGAAGCGATTGGCGGAGGGGCACGATTTCAGGCGGAAGGTTAAGAAGCAAACGCCACTGGGCGGACGTTTTTTGGTGAGCAGGAATTCGCGGTGTCGATCGGCAGGCTAGTGCAACGATAGCTTACCGCTGTGGCTTGGGCATTCTTTCTTTGCGGCCGTAACCGCCTGCCCCCCGGACAATCGGCACGCCTGCTCCTACCGCACGTGCCAATTTGAGTGCTACAGTTTTTCGGGCCTGCGTAGATTGCGGAATAGTGTCTTGAATCGCATACGGCGCAACGCCAGGAAGACTACCAATGTCAATTGTTGGCCAGAGCGATCAGAATTCGGCGATTGGGGTTTTTGACCCAACAGCCGTGCTGGAGAGGATCGGCGGGAACATGCAGCTCTTCGCGGAACTGGTCGAGATGTTCCTGGAGGACTACCCGCCGCTAGTCGATCAGATCCGCCAGGCAATTGCCGCGGGTAATGCAAAGACATTCAAGTATGCGGTTCACACGCTGCGCGGCGCCATCGGCAACTTCACGGTCACCGGGCCGTACGAACTTGCCAAACAACTAGAATCGCTGGCGCAGGCCAGCGACTTGAAAGACACCCAGCCTCTTTTCGATTCGCTTACCAACGGAGTTGATCAGCTCGCGAGCGCCTTGAAACGAAGCGTGTCGTGTTCGAATGCTTTACATAACGAGGGTGAATAGGCCATGAAAGTCTTAGTCGCCGAAGACGAGCGGGTTTCCGCTCGCCAGTTAGAAGCCGTATTGACGATGTGGGGCTATGACGTTGTCATGGCCTCGAATGGCAACGCGGCTTGGGAGGTCCTGCAAGACGCCAACCCCCCGAAATTGGCGATCCTGGATTGGATGATGCCTGGCAAAGAGGGTATCGAACTTTGCCGCGATATTCGCAATCTACGCCAAGAGCCCTATACATACATCGTCTTGCTCACCGAAAAATCAGGCCGTCAGGACATTATCGAAGGCATGAATGCCGGTGCCGACGATTATCTTGCCAAGCCCTTCGACGCCAAGGAACTTGAAGCCCGTTTGCGGGCAGGACGTCGTGTGCTGAGCCTGATGGATGAGGTCATCGCCGGACGAGAAACATTGCGTCATCAGGCCACTCACGACTTGTTGACGGGCCTTTCGAACCGGCGCGCGATCCGCGATTCCCTGACGCAAGAGTTGGCGAGGGCAGCGCGCGAGCGGACTCCGTTGGGAGTCGTGATGGTCGATATCGACCACTTCAAGCAAATCAACGATACGTACGGTCACTTGGCTGGCGACGCTGTGCTGACGGGTGTCGCCAACGGAATGCGCTCGCAAATGCGATCTTATGACTCGGCTGGCCGCTACGGGGGAGAAGAGTTCCTCATCGTCCTGCCCGGATGTGACCTACAAACTACGTTTGCCAAGGCCGACGCGGTGCGCGAATTCATCGGCAGCACGCCAGTCGTGACTCCAGCGGGGCCAATTACGGTTACGGCCAGCATGGGCGCGGCCGTCTATGCGGATGCAAATACGTCCGACCCTGACGAGTTGATTCATCAGGCCGACCTCGCCCTGTACCGAGCCAAGCGTAACGGACGAAACCGAGTCGAGCTTGTCGAAACGTCGGAAAAGATGTGCTCGGAATCGGCGTAGCGTTTGTAGACACCAACCTCCTGCGTTAGCCGATCAAGGTCGTTCAGCCAGGAAGCCGGCTCTCCGGATCGATCTTTCTGCGCCAGCCGAGACGGCATCATCCGATCAACCGCCTCGCTTTCATGACATTTCGTGGTTCGGCCCCGCGGATGCTATTTCGCGATCAACGAAACGTGCTCCCAAACTGTCTGACGTGGTAAGAACACCTGCGCCGGTTGATCGGGCTTTTCCGTGCAGACTTTGTCCCCTATCAGCGATTTATAATCTATGCTTTTAGACCGCATGGGTTGACTCGTTCCTTGCCGACCTTTGCACCGCCCGGCTGCGAAATCAGCCGAACGGGGCCTTACTGTAAAGAATCCATTCGAGACAAAATCATGCGCTCGCTAATCAGTAAGGCACAGAGATTCATCAAGTCAGAGGATGGCCCCACAGCCGTGGAATATGCCGTGATGCTGGCCTTGATAGTCATCGTCTGCCTGGCAGCCGTTAGAGCAATTGGGACGAATTCCAAAGCCACATTTACGAATGTGTCGAATTCCATCGCCAGTTGAGACTCAGCTATCGGCGCGCATCGCTGATACTTCGGCGTTCAAGGCGCACGGCGCATCCCTTATACGCCGGTTGGAACGAATACGGATCGAACACGGCGTCGGTCAACAAGTTCGTGGCAGCATAGTGCATCGGTATAAAGACCTGGTGAGGCGGCACCGAGTGCACGACGACAGCCTTGGCCTGCAAGCTACCACGTTGCGATGAGACCATGACGCAATCGCCGGGTCTGATCTTGAGCTCGCTTGCATCGCGAGGGTTCACTTCGACATATACGTCGGCCGGATACAGCTTCTTGAGGACTTCCGACTTTGCCGTGCGCGTCTGCGTATGCCACTGTGCAGCAGAACCGCGACCCGTGAGCAACAGAAACGGGTACTGCGCGTCGGGTGCTTCGGGCAAAGGCCTCGGCTCGGACCAGATGAACCGTGCCTTTCCGTCAGCGTGAAAAAAATGCCCGTCCTCGAAGAGTCGACGTTCTTGTTCCTCACAATCCCACTCGACCGGATAAGGCCATTGAATGCCGCGGCGTTGCTCCAACATTCCGAAGTCTTCGATACCCGTGAAGTCGCACGGTTGCCCCGCGGAGAGCTGCTTGAGTATCTGAAAGACCGCCTCGGGACTCTCCCACTCACGAAACATCGTCCCACAGCCCCAGTACTCGGCGATCAACTTGAAGATGGCGAAGTCAGCAAGTGCCATGCCTGGCGCGCGTTTGACCTTCTTGACAACTCCGATGCGGCGTTCGGAGTTGATGAATGTCCCATCTTTCTCGCCCCATGCCGCTGCCGGCAAAACCAGGTCGGCCAGTTGGGCGGTCTCCGTGGAGGCATACATATCTTGCACGACGAGAAAATCGAGACGATCAAGAATGTCGCGTAGTTGACCTTGATTGATCCAAGAGTGAGCCGGATTGGTGCCGATCACCCACAGTCCGCGAATCTTCCCACTCAAGACTCCTTCGAGAATCTTGTGGTAGGGCCAGCTTTTTTCAGTTGGAATGACTGATTCGGCGATCTGCAACGCGTCGGCTACTTTGCGTCGATGACCTGGATTATTGAAATCATGACCTCCCAGCAAGTTCGTGGTGTTGCTGAACAGGCGCGAGCCCATCGCATTGCACTGGCCGGTGATGGAATTGGCACCGGTGCCAGGTCGACCGATGTTGCCGGTCATGAGGGCCAAATTGATGATCGCTTGGGCGGTGCGCACACCTTGGTGGCTTTGATTGACTCCCATCGTCCACCAGAAGGATACTCGCTGGCCTTGATGAATCGCGTTCGCCAGCCTCTCGATCGCATCTGCCGCAATCTCGGTTTCGGAACAAACGCGCTGGAGCGTGTAGGGCTGCAAGAAAGTCGCAAAGTCGTGGAAGGCAGTCGTGTGAGCATCGATGAATTTCTGGTCGATCCAACCGCGTTCAATCAAGAGTCGTGCCAAGCCGTAAAACAGCGCTAAATCCGACTTAGGTTTCAGAGCCAAATGCTGCGTGGCCTGCATCGCGGTTTCGGTGGCGCGCGGATCGATCACGATGATCTCGGGGCGGTTCGGATTGTTGGCGATCCGCTGCCACATGATCGGATGGGCGATGCAAAGGTTGCTGCCCACCAGCACGATCACGTCAGACTGCTCGAAGTCCGCATAAGTATAGGGAGGGGCGTCGAACCCGAACGCTTCTTGATAAGCCACGACGGCGGTGGCCATGCACTGACGAGTATTGCCATCGCCGTGCAGCATTCCCATCCCGAATTTAGCCAAGGCGCCGAGCAACGCCATTTCCTCCGTGACAATCTGACCCGTGCTCAAGAACGCGATCGCTTCCGGGCCGTGTGCCTGCTGAATCGCCTTCATGCGTTCGGTGAACGCGCGAAGCGCTTGATCCCAGTTGACTGGTGACAGCCGGCCGTGAGGGTCGCGCAACAAAGGATGCGTGGCCCGATCGGGCGCATCGAGCACCGCTAGCGACTCCCAACCTTTCGGACACGCCATGCCCTGATTCACCGGATAGTTAGCAGTTGGCGTGAGGCCAATCGCTTCGCCGTCTCGTAAATGAATGTCGAGGCTACAGCCCGTCGAACAGAAACCGCAAACCATTGCCGTGGTGGCATCGGGGCACGCTTTTTCGGGTACGAGCCCAAGGCCGGACAGTCCCGGTGCCAGTTGCAGCTCGCGCGTCAATATTCCCGAGCGATCGACCAGCGGCAACAGCGCGCGACGGCTCGACGGGGGACGAAGTGACATCAGCGAATACCTCCTGGCATGCGCGGCGCGGCGACTGCGGCAAAAAACAAATACCGCTCCAATAGCTCTCCGATCAACGAAGCCCCAAATAACAACAAGGTCGCGATCGCCAACTCGAGCCGCCCGCTTTCGAGAATGCCGGCGGAAAATTGTCGCAGCAAGAGAGCCGGCGCAAAGACGCCCCCCAGTGCACCGAGCGCGACACGCGCGACAGCCGGGCTAGCCAGGTCGCGTATCATCAGCGAGGCCGATCGTTTTAGTGGTGTCATGGCGCGCGATAGTAAGTGCCGCAGCAGCATCGCTTCCCACCCCAGCTTCACGCAAGTAACGATCATCAAAGTCCAGCAGACCGTTGGCCCAGAGGCGGCCACGAGCGCCGCGCTGGTTTCCGTCGGCCGTATCACGGCCAATGCAGCCAGGCTCAGCCAAAGCGTCGCCAGGCCGAGCAATAGCGAAGTCAGTGTGAACCGAACGACCGTTCGTGAAAAAACCCAGAATTCGCGTCGCACCGAGGCGTAGATCATGACCGAACAAAACACCGCCACGGCGCCGACAACAACCACGCCCCAAGCGAGCCAGTGGACCATATCGCGCGGTAATGCCCACGCTGTCGGTGCAACAACGGCGCCGGCGTACAAACATGCCAACGCGGCGAATAGACCGAACAATACGATCTCGCGGCTGAGCCACGAGTGACGCAAACCCAGGACAGCTCGAAAGGCATATCGCGGTCGACCCAAATGAAAGACGCTTGCCGTCAAGGCGAGCATCCCAAACACCAAGGCCATGATGGCCTGCACCGGCCGCACTGCCTCGGAAAAGTCATCGCTGACAAACCGCTCCAAGAAAATGCCCCAGGCGAATGCCCCCACCGACAATTGCGTCAACACCAGCATCACTACCAACGGCCAGTGCGGGTGTTGACGACTGACTTGAAAATAGTCGACCGGGAGCATGTTACGCGGCAACACGCGCCTGCTCTTATAAATCGTCGTGGGGTAAGTGATCTGCGGATCCGGGGCGGCAGGCAAGAATATCGCCGCCTCGACATCCTCGATTACATTTTCAACATTGACGACTCGGATCGCGATGGCCTGGCTCGGACAAGCCTGTACGCAAGCTGGTGCTTCGCCCACCTCCAGCCGCGAGGAACACATATCGCATTTGCGGACGATGCCTTTGGCCGCATGATACTTGGGCACTTCATAGGGACAGGCCAGAATGCAGTATTGGCAACCAAAGCATTGATCGTCGAGATGTTTGACGATGCCCGTGAGAGGATTCTTTTCGTAAGCGTTCACCGGACAGGCGGTAAGGCAGGCAGGTTCAAGACAATGGTGACAAGCCGTGGTGACATGTTGCATGACAGGGAGCGTGCTAGTTCCGCCAACCAGCAGCCCCACATCGCGCCACGTTTCTTGTTCATCGAGTCCATTGAGATTGTGGCAAGCCGTGACGCAGGCCTTGCATCCTGAGCAGCGGTCGAGGTCGACTTCGAAGGCATACTGTTGCCCCTTACTCGGCGGCGTGGCCGGCAAAAGTCGCTGGTAATGCTTGATCTCGGCCGGAGCGTCGCCGCGGTCGTACGTCTGTGCAAACTGTTCGACCGCGGTTAGTTCTTGCTGCTCGCCAAGGAGTCGTTCAATCAGCGACGAATACTGATCCGCGGCTTCACCTGTGGCGGGCAAGATTGATCCGGAAGTCGCCGACGCGCGAAGCATCATGCCTCCCGCGCTGGAGTGGCCAATGTGTAGGCCGCGTCG
>JAYVCO010000049.1:0-5115 GCA_043749935.1 Planctomycetia bacterium | reverse complement strand
AATGTCCCCAGCCATTGGCGCTGTTATCAACCAGGCGAATGAAGATTTCCTGACCGGCGAAGGGACGCAGGTCGACGACTACGGGCTTGAGCGTTTCGGTGTTGTCACCCGATCGCTCGAAGATCACTTTGTTGTTGTCGCGGCGCACAAGTTCCACGCGCGTGTCGCGCTGCGATCCGCCGGCAACGCGAAAGCTCGCGAAAGGCTGGATCACTTTGAATGGAGCCGAAGTTAGCGTGCCTTGTGCCAGGTCGGTATGCGTTACTTCGAATCCCCCAATCCAAAACTGTCCGGCATGTTCGCTGGCCATGCCTCGCCCGCGAGCCGTCACGGTGTCGCCTCTCACTGGCTGCTTGGCAAATGCTTCGCCGCTGGCGATCCAATGTTCGAGCGTCCCTTTTTCGAAATCCAGGTTGAGCGGCTGGCCATCGAGACCGCGTGGCAACTCGCCCGCCGGGCCGCCGGGTTTTGCCGCGGCCGGTTCGGCGGCAACGGCGCTGGTGGCCAAGGCCAGAACAATGAAAAAGAAATAGACGGTCTTTGCCGAAGGATTCATGCTTTTTTCCGCAATCGCAAGGGTTCGCTCTACTTTGACACGCGCCAAGTCATTACCTTAACAGACGGGCTCTGCCGTTTGGAGCTTTCGTAGATTGTTGGACCCTAGATTGTCGAGATTCGCACGTGCGAAGCAAGTATTTTCGGTTCCGTTTGCCGGTCTTGTGGGTCATAGCCGGGCTATTTGTTGGCTGCGATTCGGCAGAAATAACCAAGCGCGACACGACCGATCTGCGCGGCAATAGCACAACTGACGCCATCCCAGTGCTCGCGCCCGATTTTGGCATCAGCGGAACATTTTCGATTCTGGCGATGGATCCCGAGACCGGCATTTGCGGTGTGGCGGTGGCGAGCAAGTATCCGGCCGTGGGATCGGCGGTCCCTTATGTGCGTGGCGGCGTGGGAGCTTTTTGCACGCAACATTGGCACAATCCTGCCTGGGGTCCGCGGGCACTTGAGCTGCTCGCGGAAGGTAAGCTGCCCGAGGAAATCTTGGCCGAACTTGTCCGTGACGATGAACGGGCTGGCCAGCGGCAATTGGCCATCATCGACCGCCGCGGCCGCACGGCAAATCGCAACCCAGTGGATGCCGGCGATGATAGCCTTTGGTGGGGCGCAATGAGCGGCCGGTATTATGCCTGCCAAGGAAACACGCTCTGCGGTCGTGAAGTGCTGACGTCGATGGCCAGCGCCTTCGAAACAACCACGGGCTCGCTGGCCGATCGGTTGATGGCCGCATTGGTGGCGGGCGACTGCGCGGGCGGCGATCACCGGGGCCGATTGGCAGCAGCCATTGTCGTCGGCAAGCCGGACCTCGACGCGGCGTGGCTGGACTTGCGCGTCGACAAGAGCGACGACGCGGTTCTCGATCTCGCGCGACAGTATGTCGAGCTAAAGCACGAGGCCAAGGGAATTTGGTCGGAGGGAAAACTGCCTTGGCAACATCCCTGCCCCGAGCGCGCCGAGTCGAAGCCGCCGGCGAAGTGATTCTTCTTGCAAGCGAGCAGGCGATCCAGTTCATGAACCTTCGCTTGGCGGCCCGTGTCCCTTTCGACGAGCCAACCCACTAAAACAGATGTTTCAGCGGTCGAAGACAAATTGCATAAGCCGCGAATGACCATCGCCGATCCAAATCATCCACGCCAGGGCGTGATCTATGGGATCATCGCGTATGGCTGCTGGGGGCTGATTCCGCTGTATTTCAAACTGGTCTCCGCTGTCGCGCCGCTCGAAGTGCTGGCGCAACGCGTGGTCTGGTCGTTCGTGTTTCTGGCTTTGGTGGTCAGCCTACTGGGCCGCTGGACCCAAGTACGAAACGCAATGCGGTCGGGCAGGGTGGTGCTTACGTTGGCTGCCAGCACGCTCTTGCTCGCGTTGAATTGGTTCACGTACATCTATGCCGTCTCGACCAACCAGGTTGTCGAAGCCAGCCTCGGCTATTTTCTCAATCCGCTGGTGAACGTGCTGATCGGCGTGACGATTCTCAAGGAGCGTTTGCGCCCCGGGCAGTTGGCCAGCATTGTCTTGGCCGCGATCGGAGTGGCGCTGTTGGGCGTGCCGTTGATCGCGGTTTCGCTCGCGATCACATTTGCCTTCTATGGCCTGCTGCGCAAGATTGCGGCAGTCGACGGTTTGCTAGGCCTGGCGATCGAAACAATTTTGCTGCTGCCGTTGGCACTGGCGTACATCGCTCTGATCGAAATGAAGGGCTCAGCGGCATTCGTCTTTGTAGATCCGCGCACCTGCATCAAGCTGATGGCCAGCGGAGTCGTCACCGCCGTGCCGCTCTTGTTGTTTACCGCGGCAGCCCGGCGATTGAGGTTTTCGACGCTCGGCTTTTTACAATACCTGGCGCCCACGATTCAGTTTCTCCTCGCGGTTCTGCTCTTCAACGAACCGCTCTCGAGCGAAAAGCTCATGGCCTTCGGTTTCATCTGGACTGCGGTGGGCCTGTACTCGTACGATTCCTTGCGATCCTACCAGCAGCAGCGCAGCGCCTTGCTGACGCCCGCGCCCGCCGATCTGTGAATTCGGCCGACGGTGCATGGTCGCCGTTCCGAGGCGGTGTACGTCGAATCTTGCGAGTCCGGGATCGACTCGGTAAGCTATTGTCAGTGCAACACTTGCACCTCAAGTCCTCGTAGCTCAATTGGATAGAGCGTCGGCCTCCGAAGCCGAAGGTTAGTGGTTCGAGCCCACTCGAGGATATTCTGCTGGCGACGGCTGGCGCCACGTGCCAAAAGGCCGTTTGAGACCGCTTCTTACATCCGTCATCCAGACCACGCCCATGGACGTAAAACCCGTCACTCTGTCTGGTCGTTTCGTAAAACTCGTGCCCACGGAACTTGCCCACATCGACGCGTTCATCGAGATTGGTTTGGGGCACGACCTGTTCCGCTGGTTTCCTTGGGCGATTGATACGCCTCACCAGATGCGGGCCTACGTTGGCGGCGCGTTGGCCATGCGCGATGCGGGCCAGGTGGTTCCGTTCACGACGATCGAGCAAGCGACGGGCGACATCGTCGGCTCGACCTGTTTTCTGGCGATTGACAAGGCGAACCGGCGACTGGAAATTGGCGCAACCTGGCTGGCGCCTCGCTGGCAACGGACGGCTTGCAATACGGAAGCCAAGTTCTTGAAGTTGCGGCATTGCTTCGAGGAGCTGGGGTGCGTGCGGGTTGAGTTCAAGACCGATGCCTTGAACGAGCCGTCGCGCAAGGCCATGAAACGCATTGGCGCGGTGGAGGAGGGCACCTTCCGGCAGCACATGATCTGTCCCGGAGGCCGACTGCGCGACAGCGTCTACTTCAGCGTCATCGACCGAGAATGGCCCGCGGTGAAGTCCCGTCTCGAGACGCTGCTGGCCAAATCGTAGACCAAGTTCGAAATCCTGACTGCGCTTCGAGCAACCGGCTCGCCACTGGCCATCCACGTCGCGGCGCGTCGTCAAACGTGGAAAGCCGAGATGATTGCCAATCTTCAACACCTGGTCCCGAATCCCTATTTCTCAAAGAACCTCCGGCGGGCCGCCAACGGCGGCTGGTGATCGACGCAATGGATTGCGTTTTGGCATTCGCTAATAGCAAAAAAAGGCTGTTTGCGGCGTGGCTTTGCTTCGATCGTCGCCCGAGTGTTCAATGGACTGCCACGGCCGCTTGGTGCTACACAAATGGGAGCGGCATCCAGGTGTCATTATCGAGCGTCAATGGCCCGCGAGGGATACGAACCCGATGCTGGACCATAATCTTCGGCTTTTTTTGCCGCCGATAGACAAAATGGCAGTCCTGGTGGATCAGGATACCAGAGAGGAAGCGTTCGATGGCCGGAAACTCCCCGCCGGAGTTCGATGCGGTACGGTTCGAACGCCTGATTGCGCAAGACCGCGAAGCGCTGGTCGCCATCGCAAACGCCGTCGTGCGCGATCCTCACGAGGCAGAGGATATCGTGCAAGAGACGATCGCCGCCGTATGGCAACGGCTGCCGGCGATTGCACCGGAAAAAGTAACCCATTATCTCTACCGAGCCATTCGTCAGAACGCCAAGAAAAGAAAGTCTCGACGCCGCGAACACGCGGCGTTGGAAGGTATCGTCGAAGCGGCGCAAGTTGAAGACCGCGCGCTCGGCGCACTGGTCGATCCGTTCGACCTCGATGAAGCCATTGGCTTGCTTCCTTTATCGCAGCGAAACGTCATCCGCATGAAATATTACTTTGGAATGACCTTCGGCCAGATCGGCGTTTCTTTGTCGATCTCGTCGCACACCGCGGCCAGCCGCTGCCGCTATGCCATCGCAAAGCTGAAACGCCTATTAACCCGATAGCCGCCTGACGCATGGGAGATTTTTGGTCCATGAGCAACCTACCAACTGTAAAATATCCGCCTGCCAACAGCCGGACCACCGCTTTGATTTACGAGAAGTCGTTTGCTCTGCGTGGCATGATCTGCGGAGTGCTGTTGCTGCTGGGCAGTCCATTTTTCGTGCTCCTATTTCACGAGACGGTCGAATCTGCCAAGGCCGGCCTGTGGACTAAGCTGTTTCCCGATTGGCTGGCACCCGCCATGCTGTGCATCGGCATGGTCGGCGGCGTGTTGACGATCCTACTGTCCGTCTTGTTCGGGCTGCTGATCCCATCGCGGGTCACCCGAGAAGGCACGGCAGTGCCGGACGACATGAAACCGCCTGACCCTGCACGGTTGTAGGTCGAGGCTTTAGCCGGCTTTAGCCTGATGATGCAAATCAGGCGCCTCGATTACTCACCAATCCCTAATCTCCATCTCGGACAGCCTCCGGCGAGCCGCCAACGGCGGCTAGTGATCTACGCAATGGATTGCGTTTTGGCATTCGCTAATCCCCAGCACATAGACCCCAATCCGAACTCCGTCCCCCTTGATGAAAAACCCGTTAGCGGGGATACTTATCTCCCTTGCACCCCTAGCTCAATTGGATAGAGCATCGGTCTACGAAACCGAAGGTTACTGGTTCGAACCCAGTGGGGTGTACTTGCTGAAAAGCTCTTTGTCCGGTGGGACTTAGGGCTTTTTTCGTGCGACCTTCAGCGAG
>JAYVCO010000048.1:0-16878 GCA_043749935.1 Planctomycetia bacterium | reverse complement strand
GAGACAAGTTTTGAATCACCAAATCGTGAGCGAAGGACTTCAGTCCGTAGCTCACGTTCTCCTCCAACCTACCGGCTTCAGCCGGTAGTAGTTCAGTCGGGTCCAGTCGTTGTGATCCAACTTTGACAGGGGGTATTCCAAAAAATCAGGGCTGATAAGATTGCGTTTGTTTGGGCGATCGCCGCCTTTTGTGGAGTCGTTTTTTCCAAGGAGAACTGATCGTGGTCCTGACACCAAGCACCATGGTTCCGCTGGGAACCAAGGCCCCGAGTTTTTCTTTGCCGAATGTCGATGGCAAAACCGTCTCGCTCGACGAATTGACCGGATCGAGTGCCTATCTGATTGTTTTCATGTGTAACCATTGTCCGTACGTGAAACATGTCGCGCCCGAGTTGGCCACGTTGGCACGCGAATACCAGGCTCGGGGCGTGGCCGTGATCGGCATCAATTCCAATGACGTCGCCAGCCACCCGGACGATTCGCCAAAGGCCATGGCCCGCGAGGCCGCGGAACGCGGATATACATTTCCCTATTTGTTCGACGAAACGCAGCGCGTGGCGAAAGCCTATCAAGCCGCCTGCACGCCCGACTTCTACGTTTTCGACAAAGACAAAAAGCTGGCCTATCGGGGTCAGATGGATGCCAGCCGACCCGACTCCGGCATTCCCGTGACGGGCAAGGATCTGCGTGCCGCGTTGGATGCCGTGCTGGCCGGCAAGCAAATCGAAGAGCAGAAGCCAAGCATCGGCTGCAATATCAAATGGCAGCCGGGCAATGAGCCCGATTATTTCAAGTAGAAGGGGGACATTCGAATGCCCCCTTTCCTTTTATCGCCAGCGTCATAGCGCCTCGGTATAATAAGACGGGCGGCACCAATGAAGCTAATTGAACGAAGGGGATAACCCGTGGCGACCGTGAACCTCGACGACGCGAAGGCCCACTTGCGCGAAATCATTTCTGGGCTGAATCCGGGCGAACAACTGGTCATCGTTCAAGATGGCGAGCCATTGGCCACGCTGACCCGCACGCCGCCCCATCAATGGCCTTGGCAAGCCGGCAGCGCGAAGGACACCAAGCACTGGATGGCTGCTGACTTTGATGCTCCGCTCGAAGAGTTTCGGGAGTATGCGGAATGACGAGCCTGCTGCTCGATGCGCTTTCGATGCTGTGGTTCTTCTGGGACGATACGCAGTTGAGCGCTCTTGGAATCGGTTGTAGGTCGTGCTCGTTCCACTTTATTGCACGACCCCAATTTGAGTTCCTGTGCTACGAACCCACCCTGCCCGGACCGACCAATCGGCCCGTCGGACGACCGATGAGAATGCCGCACATGCCGCCGCGCTGGGCGACGTTGACGACTTGCTTTTGCGAGGCGCGACCTAAGATGCCTAGCCCGTACTTACTGGGGGCGAAACCGATCACGGTATAAAACGGCTCGATGTGGACTTCGCCGCTGGCGCTGACCACGGGGAACTCGTGCACCGGCAGGCTGGCCAAGCGCTGGACGACCCACTGTTCGCTGTCGGCCAGGGCTTGCTCGATCTCGCGATCCCATTCGGCCTGGTCGATCAGGTGGCCGATGATCACGCGATCGCCGCCGTAGGAGCGATTGGGCTTGAGCACCAGCAGCTCGTGCTCCTCGTGGACGTATTCCAACAGATCGCCCGATTCGCCGTCGGGCAACGTCGTGGGACGATCGCTGAGCACGCGCGTCCAGAGCACGTGGCGACGGAAGATCTGACGTTCCTCGGCGGTAAAATACTTGTGAGTAAACGTGGAATCCGTCAGCAGTTCCCAACAACTCTTGTGATCGAAATCGCCGGCCATCGATGAGATCATCCGGTTCTCTCGGAATAGCAAGCGAACCGGATCGACGTTGACCTTTTCCTCACTCTCCAGATGAATCAAATCTCGAACCTCGTAGTCGCGATAGGCGATGTCGACCACACAGCCCTCGTAATACACTTCGCCGTCCTGGATCGACAGCTCGCACGGATCGGCGTGCATGATCTTCAGCCCGTGGCGGTCGTGAAAGTATTGCGCCAGCGCCTCCTGCTCGTCGGGTCCGTCGCCGGAATACTTGGGCTCTACGAAACAGACGTTCTGCCCGGTGCGGCCGATCGCTTGCAAATGATCGAAAACTTCCTGAATGAAGATCTCGCGAAGATCCTGGCCGACTTCCATCTGCAAGAGCGGATCGCTCTGCTGGATGACTGGCAGCACGACGTCGGCGAGCAACTGTTCGCAGGTGGGGCCCAAATGCAGGCCGCCGACGCCACACAGATTGGGCTCCATGAAGCGCAGTGAGTCTTTCCACATCGGGCTGGTAAACTCGGCCACGGCATCCAAACGGCCGAGCACCGGGTTGTTTTCGCGCTGGCTCGGCCCCCAGCAGTCCCAAAGCCATTTTTCTTCGGCGGGCGCCAGCGGCACGATCTCGCGGACCGCAAAGTCCTGCAAGTATAAATCGGGCAGCCGCTTGAGTGCGTTGAGAATCGTCAGCGAGACAAAATTCAAATACGCCAACTGATCGGGCATCACGCCGATCGGTCGCAGCATGATCGGGATCACTTCCGGCTGGCCGTCTCGCAGATAGAGCAGATGCCGGCGGCCAGCCTCCTCGTTCATCCGGCGCGAGAGCTCGACAATGGCCTCGCTCGTCATCGCGTAGAAGGCCTTGCGCACCCGGCCATCCAGATGCAGGCCGCTCAGCCCCAATTCTTCCGCCGGAGTCAACAGGACCATCGTGGTTTCCTTTGAGTCAAGCGCGCCGGCTTGGGCATGAACGGGCTATTGGATTGACTACGCTAATTTTATCGGGTACCGATTGGTGCCACTGGCGTGTCGCCAGTGCTGGGACCGGAACACTGGCAAGATGCCAGTGGCACCAAGCAGATGACAATATAGTGGCTACACTAGTGGTCGTCTTTTCGATTGGCATTTTCTCGGCTGGCATTCTCTTGACGGGCATCTTCTTGACGGGCGTCTTCGGCCTCTTGCTCGCGACGGATGATCTTCGACAGCCACCAACCCCACGTAAGATAGTGCAGCACGGGCAAGGACAGCAAAGCACCCACGGCCAAGACCATCAACAGACCGGCCCTGCCCGTAAAGACAATCAGCGTCATGACCACCGCCACCGCGCCAGTGAGCACCATCAGGACGGGCAACAGCGAGCCGCGCGGCTTTTGCGTTTCACCTTCACCTGGAGCCATGCGAGCCATACATTTTCACATTCGACGGGTTTCGTGTCGCGGTGAGAGCTGCCGGCACTGCTTATCCGTTAGTCCTCAACGAATTCGGGAACGATCATTTTTGGGATGACGCCGGCGGCGTGCCCATGCGCCAACAAGACGCGGACGGCTTCTCGCCCGCGTGTTCCGAAATCGAGCGTCCAATGATTGACGTACATCCCGACGAAACGGTCGGCACGCATCCGGTTCAGGTCGCGGCCATATTGCAGGGCATATTCGAGCGCCTCGTCGCGATGATCGAGGCCATACTGAATGCTCTGCTTCAGCAGCCGATTGACGTCGCGAATGACCGCGCCTCCGAGATCCTTGCGAATGGCATTGGCGCCCAACGGCAAAGGCAAACCGGTGGTCTCTTGCCACCACTTGCCGGTATCGACAATCAGCGTCAGTCCACGATCGGCGTAGGTCAATTGACCTTCATGAATGATCAAGCCGGCGTCAACGTTCTGCCCCTTATATTCGCCCTGCTCGACGACGGAGATGATCTCGTCGAACGGCACGATCACGTGCTTGAAATCGAGACCCAGGCACAAGCGGAGAGCCAGATAGGCCGTGGTCAGCGTGCCCGGCACCGCGATCGTCATGCTTCGCAAATCGTTGAGGCAATAGGCATGTTTGGCAATGACCATCGGCCCATAGCCGTCACCCATGCTAGCGCCGCAGGGGCAGAGCATGTACTTGTCAGTCAGGTAGGCATAAGCGTGCAAGCTGACGGCCGTCAGTTCCAGGTCACCCGAGAACGCACGCCGGTTGAGGGTCTCGATATCGACCAGTTCGTGCTGAAATTCGTAGACGCCGGTATCAATTTTTTGATTGGCCAGGGCATGGAACATGAACGCGTCGTCAGGGTCGGGGCTGTGGCCGACGCGAATGGCGGTCTTGGTGGTGCTCACCGCGAGATTCCTCAGGGTTGCCGGTGGGGATTTGTCTACGAGCCATCATAGAGTTGCACCGACGGCTTGAGGAGGGCCATCTCGGGCGCGCAGCGCAGCCCGGAAAGAACCAGCTCGGGGCAGACAGGGGTCTATCTGCAAGCCTGTCTTGGAGAAAGGTTTCCCGCGCAGCTCATCGGCACGGGGCCTCAGAGGGGCAACCAGACAGGCGAATTCGAACGTCACCGTCTATTTATGGCCGCTTATTTCTGGGCGCCGGGACGCTTGGGTGGGGCGCTCGGATTGGTCAATCCACGCGTGTCTTTGGGTTCCACGCGGCTGGCGCGGATATTCTCGCGTTGAATCGCCTCGTAGATTTCCTGGCGGTGGACCGGTATTTCCGTGGGAGCATTGATGCCCAGACGGACTTTGTCGCCCCGGATATCGACGATCGTGACGACGATATTGTCGCCAATCATGATGCTTTCGTCGCGTTGTCTCGACAGGACAAGCATCGATGGCTCCTTCTTTCAGAGGCCGATCCTCGCGGATCGACCATCCTCTGTCCGGAAAGTGGCGAAGCTTTCCAGAAGGTCTACCTTACACCTCGACGCTTGGGCAAACGCGGGGCGAAGGCTTGGTTTGTTGTTTTGGATTGTTTCGACAAGTACAAACGATGGCTCTAAGTTGGGCCAAACAATGTTTTGCGCCAAAATAGGACACTCTCTCCTAGCTCACTCAAGCGACATTCTTGCGGACTGGCTGATCGCACGGCAGTTCATATTGGAGCGCATAGTCGGCACTATTGACGACCTGCCGTCCCAGTCGCCGTGCCAGATTGATGATCAAAGGGGCTTTCAAATTCAAAGTCACCGTGCGTTCGTTGTTGCTGACAGTTACCAACACCTGCGCATTCTGAACCTGATCGAGCTGGAGCACTGCGATTTCATCCCGTGCGATCCGTACCTGGTAGTCAGGGATGAATCGTCGCGGACTGACCACGGCCAAAGCAATTTCCGCCTGGCTGGCACTTTGCAGCCATCCCAAGCAATCATTCTGCGCATCGGCCAGCAAGACCCACTCGGAACTACCGTCCAACCCCAAGATTCCGGCTGGAAACTGGATGACGTCATCGGGTTCGAACTGGACCGGACCAAATCGGCTGGTTGAGATTTTCATGGCGGGCACCGTTCTCTTCCGTGATCGGCACAGGCAGGTCAGCCGTCAAGACGCGGCGTGACCGTGTATTCGCGAGCCAGAGCCATTCCATCTCACGGGTTTTGTGCGTGTTAGGTTTGGACGCACATAGGCTTGATCGGCCGCCCACGCCCCATGCACCACAAAAATCATTCAAAGGACGCTGAGGTGGCGCAATCGGAAAAACGCGCGGTAAGCTGTAGCGATGAGATAAGAGAGTCTCCAGCAGCCGAGCTTGCCCGGGCAGGCTGAACGACGAACTACGTTGGGTGTCGTGCCTGTTGAATCAGAGCACTCGCGCCTTGGGCGATAAGTTCGCCAGCGACTTTGGCGCCTAGTTCCGCTGCTTCGTCAGGGTTTGCGACGCCCCAGGCCGAGATTCGCTGCTTGCCGTCGGCGCTGAGTACCACGGCATCGAGCCGCAATGTCTGGTCTTGCGGCCGAGCCCACGCGCCGATGGGAGCCAGACATCCTCCTGCCAACGCCGCCAAAAGCGTGCGCTCGGCGGTCACTGCCTGGTGGGTTGGCAAATGGTTGAGCACGGCGAGCGCCTGCCGAGTGGCCGAATCGTCCAAGCGGGTTTCAATTGCCAACGCGCCCTGTCCTACCGCAGGCAAGACGAATTCGGGCTCGAGGATTTGCGTAATCTGCTGTTCCAGGCCCAGCCGCTTTAGCCCCGCGTAAGCCAGCACGATCGCATCGTATTGCCCGGCCGTGAGTTTTTGCAACCGCGTATCGACGTTGCCGCGAATGTCTCGCATTTGCAGGTCTCCCCGGGCGTGCAACAACTGCGCGCGACGTCGCAGGCTGCCGGTGCCGATGGCCGCGCCCGGCGGCAGATCTTCGAACGATTCGCCATGGCGGCTGATCAGCGCGTCAAACGTGTTTTCGCGTTCAGGAACGGCGGCCAACACGAGACCTTCAACCGCGTCGGTGGGCAAATCCTTCAAACTATGAACCGCCAAATCGATTTGCCCGTCGATCAGAGCGCGTTGGAGTTCCTTGGTAAAGACTCCGGGGCTGCCAATATTTCCGATCGGATCGCGGTCGGTGATGTCGCCGCGAGTGGTCATTGGAATCAGTTCGATTTCCAAATCGCCGTCCGCCAATTGCGACGCCACCCAATGTGCCTGCCAACGGGCCAAGGCGCTTGCGCGGGTGCCGAGTCGAAGTTGAAGCTTGGTCATAGTGAGTCTTGAGACTGGAAAACGGCCGTTGAAAGCTCGCTGGACGATCATTGTTCTCATTCCGGCGACGGCGACAAGGCTGTGCCGCGCAGCCGGCTGTCTTTCGAGGCAGTCAGCCGAGGCCTTCTGCCCGGGCCAAGACGATGATCGCCACGACCTTAGCACCCGCGCGAGTCAGCGTTTTGGCGGCCTCATTGACTGTTGCGCCCGTGGTCATGATGTCGTCCACCAGGAGTAAACGAGCCCCAGGGAGTTCGGGATGAGTGCCGGCGCGAAAGGCTCCACGCACGTTGGCCAGACGTCGAGTGGGGGGCAAGCTGGCCTGCGGCGCGGTGCGACGCGATCGAGCAAGCAGATGCGCTGCAAGCGGCAATTGCAGGCGCGAGGCCAGGCGTTCGCCCAGAACTTCCCGTGAGTTCGCTCCGCGCCAGAGCCGGCGCGACCAGTGCATGGGGATTGGCACGATTGCTTCGGCCTCGAGGCTCAACAGCCGTTCGCAACGGGCAGATGCCAACAGGTCTCCCAAGGCGATCGCTAATGCGCGATGTCGCTGGCTCTTGATACGCAACACGGCCGTTCGCAGAGTGCCTTCATACCTTCCGAGACGTACGACACTGTCGAAATAGAGCTTCTCGTCGTGACAATGCAGGCAGGTTCCCGAAGCCTGATTCGGCAATCCGCCCGAGCCGCATCGCGGACACGTGGCGCGGTTGTCGACTAGCTCCTCCCGGCAAGCGAGGCAAAGGAGCCCGTCGGCGCTGCTTTCGAGTTGAGTATGGCAATAGCAGCAGGCCGGCGGAAAGACGAGATCGAGCCCAACGCCTAGCCATTTGCGAACCGGGCTCACGCGATCGAGCAAGCGGTGAACGCTGGACATGCTTTGCGGACGGACAGCTTTGGTCACGGCAAATCGTCAACAGACGCCAGCGTTACGGTTTCTTCTTGGTGTAATCGAAAAGTTGCTGGATTTCCGCAGCCGTCAGTGATCGATTATAGATCGCCTCGTCGATAAGTTGTCCATCAAAGGCGCCGCCGAAGCTCGCCAGGCCGCCGATCGCTAGACTTTGGTTGGCGGCAGTTGGGTAATTGCCATTTGCGCCGACGATCGTCTTCGTCGAGACGTAGCCGACGACGGCTGCGTTGGCAACTGGCGTAATGTAAAAGGTAACTGGATTGCCGGCTCCATTCCCCACGACCGCCACATGATACCAACCATCAGGCTGGACAAGTCCCGGCGGACTTGTCGCATTGATACGCAAAGTCGCGTCGGCCTTGAAAATCGAGAAGTTGACGGATCCATCGGCCAAGACCCTGAATGTGAAACCGTTATTGGTCGTGGCATTGGCCGTATCGAACAGCGCTGCGTACCCGCCGATCGCGGAATCCATTTTCATGTACGTCGACAACGTGAAAACGCCGGTATTCTGGACAAAATCGAAGTTATTGGCCGACGCGGAGGTGGAGTTGTTAACAATCCACTTAGTCGTGAGTGACGTGTCGGCTGAATGCCGCCAACTGAAACCGACATCCGAGTCATAAGTAGTCAGCATCTGCCGGCCGTTGCCGGTTGTTAGCTGAAACTGGCTGGTAGAAGCGTCGATCCCTGTTCGAGCCGCCGTGCCGTCGACCGGCGCAAGCGGCAGAGGATCGGCAAAACCAAGGTCGGCAAAATAACGGGTTGGATCGTAAGCCGGAACCCACAACTTCAAATTGGCAATGCTGTTGGGTGCGTCAGCCGGAAACACGACCGGCGGCAAGCGTTGCGAAAGAGTCAAACCAACCGGCAGGAATTGTAGTGGACCCAACGTCGCGCGCGTGATGCGTAGCGCGTCGACATCCAGGGCCAACTGCCCCGTGCCATCGCTATACGCGCCCAGCGTAGCTGGCTGTGCCGAGGCCAGGCTGCCAGAGGGGTCAGGGACCGATGGTGCGACTTCCAAGCCATCGACGTACAGCCTTATTCGATGGGCGTTGGCATCTCGAACAGCCGTAATCAGGTGCCAATTGCCATCGTTGATTCGGTTCGGGCTGACAATCTCTGCACCATTTGTGAGATCATCGACAACAAATTTCAGAAAGCCATCGGAAACCTGCAAACTCCAGTTTTTCACCGTCGAAAGAGTTCCGAGGATGATCCCGTAAGAGGCCGTGGTGCGCATCGTGAGTTGCACGGTGAGGCTGTCGAAACTTCCCAGTTGTAGAGCGCCGGTCGAAGCTGGCGTGAGCTGCACCTTGGCCGAGCCACCAATCAATCGCAATGCCGAGTCGCCATTCGGCCCGGCAATATACACCGGCGCGTCAGCAGGCGTGGCTGCCATGGCCTGCGCCCGATTATCCCAAGGGCTGGAATCTCGAATCGCGGCGGCCTGAAGATTGGCACTTTGGCCCGGTGCTTGTTCGTTGAACGCCCAAGTGAACTCGTAGGGATCAGTGTTTTGGAGCCATCGCAGATTGAATCGAGCCAGACCAACCGATTGCGCACTATTGGAGTCTGTCCGTCCACGATTATATGCCAGCAGCACCGTGTCGGGACCGACCAGCACCATGTCGGAGTATCCTGAGTATTCGAAGAACACGGTTTTCAATTTCGCCCAATTCTCACCATTGTCGTAACTGGCCCAGATCGTCATCTGTCGGCTCAATCCGCTGGTATCGGGCGCCGACAACAAAATGGTGTGATCGTTGACGCGCAACACGCTGCCTTGGATGGAAGCAATGGTCAATCGCGCATCGAGTGCCAGTGGCGTCCAAGTCATTCCACCGTCATAGCTGCGGGAGAAACCACGGTATTGCGCATTGCCGAGGACTCGCATGCTCATATAAAGTCCGCCGTCGGACTGTTCGACGAGGCTCGCCTCGTTTGAGTAATTGCCGTTGATGCTGTTCTGCTGCAAACCACCGCCCAGGTGCCAGGTGAGGCCGTGGTCATCCGAATAGATCACGTGAGACCAGGAAATCCCGCTGTTGTCGACGGTCGTCCTATGATCGGCGCCGATCAAAAGCCTGCCCGCGTACGGTCCGTTTTGAATCTGAATTCCGTGGCCCGGGCCCGTGGCATACCAACCCCAAGGGGTCGAGGGGAACGCCGCCGGATTGGGATTCGAAGCGCTGGTGACTTTGACGTTGTTGGTAATCTCAACGGGGTAAGACCAGGATTGACCGTTGTCCGTGCTGCTCGTCATGAAGACGCCGCTGTTGGCTCTGTTAAACAACAGAAATACCTCGCCCGTCGTGGTATCGACGACAGGCGCAGGATTGCCGATGTAGTTACCGTCGCCTAGCGTGACGCTAAAAATCGTGGAAATCGGAGACCAACTGACGCCGCCGTCAGTACTGCGTCGCAAGATCAGCGCGTAGCTCGTGGCGTCATTTTTCTCCATCGCACGGCCTTCGGCGATGGACAGGATCGTCCCGTCGTTGATTCTGACGAGGGTCGGAGCATACATCACGTTGAAGCCGCCGTCGCCCGCGTGAAATAGCTCAAGGGTCTCGCGCTCCGGATTGACAGCCAGCGGCGTGACTGGGGCGGCTATCAACTGCAGTTGTGCCCCGTAGTTTCGGATCGCAATGTATTCGTCGGTTGAACCCACCAGGCCATCGCGGTTGTAGTCCGAAAGTTCCGTCAACGGGGCCGGATTTGTCATTGAATAAGGCCGATTTCGCGTTACTACTTCGTCGGTGCCATCGACGATCGCGATCTCGGCGTCGTCTCCTGTTTCGCCGATGACGTTGCCGAAATAGAAGACGTCGATCGATTTCAATCCGGTGTTCGGCGACGCTTTCACGGTCACTTGGAGCCATTGATTCTGAATCGCGTTATCGGACCAAATCAACGTAATGCGTGCCGCACCGCCCAAGCCGGCACCCGGCTGCACGGTAATGCTTTGGGGGGTCGGAGCATTCGACCAGGCGCTGACGTCCGTGGAGTTGCCGACGCGGAATACGAAATCATCCGCCGTGGGCGCTCCTGGCAGTCCGGCGATATCAACCATGATTCCGTTGATGCCACGGCTGTAGCTGGTGTAATTGGTAAGCAAGGCTGATTGGCCGGGCAACAGCGCCGATTTGTCGCCCGCGATCGCACCGCCATCGGCAGAGTTCGCCGAAGGATCGTTGCCGTCGAATTGGGAATTGTTGTAGAAGATTCGCCTCGCCACGACATTCGCGCTGACGAAGTCCGTGAATACGGATTCCAAGGGCTTCGGCGCGGCGGTCGCGGTCGCAACGATTGTCGCGGGAGCCGACATCAGGTTCAAACCCGCTCCCGAATTATTCCGAGCAATGATTTCGTCAGTTGCGTCGATATACTGGTCTCGGTTGAAATCCAATGCCGACGCGATTGACGGTGCGTCTCCCGAAGCATTGCGCGCCAGAATTTGATCGGTCGCATCCGGATAGGCTTCTCCGGCGGTATCGCCAGATTCGCCCACGATGTTTCCGAAGTAGGAAACGTCGGGGTCCACCAGCCCGGGGCGCGCAACCAACTTGTTGGTCACTTGCAGCCACGTATTCTTGATGGCCCCGTCCGGCCAAGTGATCGTGATGCGATCCGAACCGCCTTCGCCGGCTCCTGGCCGCACCGAGATGCTGTTGGGCGGAGGTGCCAGAAGCCACGAGTTCGAGCCATCGCCTGGGCCTACGCGAAACTCGAAATCGTCGGCTGTGGGAACTTGTTTCAAGTTAGCGACGTCGATGAAGATGCCGTTGATGCCGCGATCGTACGAAGTGTAGTTGGCAAATGTTGCCGTTTGCCCTGGCAGCAAGGCACTCTTGTCCGAAGCCCACGCCGCGTCGTCAGCGGGATCCGCCGCCGGGTTGTTGCCGTCGTATTCCGAGTTGTTGTAAAAAAAGAACCGTCCGACGATCGTGGGCAAAGGGGTCGGCTGCGGCTGGATCAGTTCCAGAGAATTGATGTCGTTGGTGTGCGCGACCAATTCGTCGGCCAAATCGACCAGACCGTCGCGGTTGAAATCGAATCGAAATGTGAGGCCTACCGGATTCAGGATTCCAGCCGGATTCGTGCGGACCCCGATTTGATCGGTGGAATCAACGGTCGCGTCGTCGGGCTGGTCGCCGGTGTCACCAATCAGGTTACCGAAGTAGAATACGTCGGAATGCGACAGGCCTGTCGTCGGCGTGGCGAGAACTTGGACTTGCAGCCACTCGTTCCGGAGCACTGTGTCAGGCCAAATCAGTGTCACTCGCGCCGAGCCGCCGATGCCCGCACCAGGTCGGACTGTAATGCTCGACGGCGTCGGTGCCTGCGTCCAGGTGGTCGGATCGTTGTTGTTGCCAGCCTGGAACGTAAAGTCGGAGACGGTCGGAGTTCCAATCAGCCCGGCAATGTCCACCATGATTCCGTTAATGCCGCCCGTATAGCTGGTGTAGTTGCTGAAGCTGGCGGTCATCCAGGGAAGAAGTGCGGTCTTGTTGGTGGCAACCGCTGCATCGTCGGCTGGACTCGCGGCTGGGACATTGCCATCGAAGCGAGAATTGTTGTAGAAGATACTCCGACCGACGACCTGAGCCGTTGCAACTTGCGAACTCGCGGACGCAGCCTCGGCTCCATCGATTGGTGAAACGCTCAGCAGCCGTCGATCTTCCAGCAAATCGATCGCAGGACAATACAGCCGTAAAGAACTTTTTGAGCGCAAACCTGGCTTGGCACGCCGCTTGGCTTTGGTCGAGTGGGTTCTCGACAGCCACCAGTCATGTAGCGTACGGAGCATCATGTCGAGGGATCTAATCCGTAAGGACTCAACACGAGCGTCATCCGCCGTGGCGCTTCGTCAGGCCAGTCGACAAAGTACCGAAGGAGATCGTTGAGGCGTGAAGGCGGCAGACAAAATCGTGAGAAATGCCTGCCCGCAACCGGGCGCGAACCGAGCTAACTTGTTCCAAGTAAGCGCGCGAACTCGCAAACCTCAATGGCGCTGGTGAGTCCAGTAGCGGCCTTTCTGGGAGTACTGTTCCGGGAGCGATTGCCTCTCAAGGATCGATTCTAGCCGAACAGTCAAGAACTTTGAAGCAAAAAGCAGATTATTCGCCCCGAATCTCGGTCGAACGTTTCGGTTTCGCCCGCGTGCGCCCCTAGATTTTGACATTTTCGGCACACTAGGCAAGCATTGACCGATGTTGACTGTTCGCAATAACTTAAATATCGTTTCGCTCGTGTTTGCCTCGTCCTGGAGTGCTCCGTAAATGTCAAAGACGCGGCAACTGAGCCAGCGAGCTCGTATTTCCGGGCCGCAACCTATTAGCCAATTGATGCAATTGGCGCTGGCTCGGCCCGAGTTGATCTCGCTAGCCGCGGGTTTTGTCGATCAAGAGACGCTGCCTGTCTCCGACACAGCGCATGCGCTAGAGGTCGTGTTGGCCGACGTCGTTCGGGCCCGCGCGGCCTTGCAATATGGCACCAATGCCGGGTATCTGCCGCTGCGAGAAGGAGTGCTCGAGCGATTTCTGGCCGCCGACCTCCCAAGCCTTTCTCCCCCACCAACTGTGGACCAGGTGTTGCTCACCGCCGGCAGCAATCAACTTTTGCACCTGATAGGCGAAGTCCTGCTCAATCCGGGTGACCTCGTGCTCTGCGCCGCGCCCTGCTATTTCGTGTTCCTGGGCATGCTCGACAGTCTCGGCGCCCGCTCCGTCGGCGTTCGAATCGACGAACAGGGCATGATCCCGGACGCACTGGAAGACGAGTTGGCACGACAGGACCAGGCCGGACAGCTCGAACGGGTCAAAGCCATCTACCTGACCAGTTACTTCGACAACCCGAGCACGGTTAGCTTGTCGCTGCCGCGCCGGGCCCAGATTGTCGAGATCGTCAAGCGTTGGTCGTCGCGCGGCGCGAAGATTTATATCATCGACGATGCCGCCTACCGTGAGCTGCGATACTCCGGCGAAGATGTGCCAAGCCTGCGCAGCTTCGACCACGAAGGCGACACGGTTATCGTGGCGGAGACATTTTCCAAGTCCTTTGCTCCAGGCATCCGCGTGGGCTGGGGAATCCTGCCGCCGGATCTGGTCGGTCCGATCGCCGGTTTGAAGGCCAACATCGATTTCGGCTCGCCCCACTTGAACCAGCATTTAATGGCTGCCGTGCTCGAGCGAGGTCTTTTCGAGCCGCACGTCCTGGCCCTCCGCAAAAGCTATCATGCGAAGCTCGCCGCCATGCTCGCGGCATTAGATGAACATTTAAGCGACATTTCCGGCGTGCACTGGCAATCGCCAACGGGCGGGCTTTATGTCTGGTTGCACCTGCCCGAGGGAATGGACGCTGGCCCGGCTGGAAGTTTGATGGGCCATGCTTTGGATGAAGGCATGCTTTACGTTCCTGGCGAGTACTGCTACCCGGCCGAGGGTCAGCCGCGTCGGAAGGACAAAATTCGCTTGAGTTTTGGCGTGCAGTCGGCTGACAATATCTGCCGCGGGATCGAGGCCTTGGGGCGGGCAATTCGCCGTTCGAGCTAGTCGCGACGTGCGGGGGTTTTTGGCAAGGATTGGAGAGTGTCGAGTGGCAAGCGTGCAAGAATTTTCGCGGTCCGCTGCGGCGGGATGGCTAACGATCATCGACCGCTACATGCTGCGCCAGTTTCTGCAAACCTTTGTTATTTGCTTTATCAGCTTGACCGGGTTGTACATTGTGATTGACGGGTTTGCCAACCTGGAAGAGTTCATCATCTATGCCCAAAAAAAAGGCAGCTTGCTGACCGTCATGGGCGAGTATTACGCGTATCGCACGCTGTCGTTCTTCGACACAACGAGTTCTTTGCTGACTCTGATCTCAGCAATGTTCACCGTCACCTGGATTCAACGGCACAACGAGCTCACTGCTCTCGAGGCTGCGGGAATCCCGAGCCGACGCGTCGTCAAACCGGTCATCATCGCGGTCGTCCTCATCAGTTGTCTTAGTGCCGCGAATCGAGATATCGTGATTCCCAGGGTGCGCGGCCACTTGAGCTATAACGCCCAAGACTTGGGAGGATCCAGCGGCAAATCGCTCCAGCCCCGCTACGATAACGAAACCGATGTGTTGATCGGCTCTTCCGGCTCGAAGTTGTTTGGGGATCAGCAAAGAATCCACAAGCCCGATTTCTATTTGCCGGCAGGCTTGGACAACTATGGAACGCGGTTGGTCGCGGAAAATGCCTTCTACCAATCGCCCCATGACGGACAGCCCGGGGGCTATCTGTTTCAGAATCTGGAACAGCCGAAGGGGCTCGACACGGCGGCCTCGCTGGGCTTGGGCGATCGACCTGTGCTGCTCACTCCGCGGGATTTTCCCTGGCTCAAGCCGGGCGAGTGCTTTCTGGCCAGCAACGTCAGTTTCGAACACCTTGAAGGGGGCGGCGGCTGGGTAGCATTTTCGAGCACCCTCGAACTGTGGCGCGGGTTGAGAAATCGAAGCCTCGATTTCGGCGCTGGCGAACGGCTCGCGATCCATTCGCGACTCGTCCAAGTGCCCTTGGACGTCACACTCTTGTTCCTCGGACTCCCACTGGTACTTTCACGATCGAATCGCAACGTGTTCGTGGCCATTGGCCTGTGCCTGGCACTGGTGGTGGCCTTTATGCTGGTCGTCTCGGGTTGCAAATATCTCGGCTCCGGTTATTGGGTCGAACCGGCCTTGGCCGCCTGGCTGCCTTTGATGATCTTCGTGCCATGCGCTTTCGCTCTCTATCAACCGCTTCGCGAATAATTCAGGCCGTTTCGCAAATAATTTAGGACAGTGCAACCATGACGATCATCGAAAAAGGCACCAGCATTGACGAAAACGCCACGCCCTGGGTCGACGGCCTGACGATGTCGCAAGTCTTGCGCGAGACGGCGCGCAAGTTTCCGGATCACGACGCGCTGGCGTTTCCGGCCTTGAACTTGCGCGTCAGCTATCGCGAGTTTTCCGAGCAAGTCGACGCGGCCGCCCGCGGGCTTCTATCGCTGGGAATCGAGCACGGTCAGCATGTGGCGATTTGGGCCACGAACGTGCCCGAGTGGGTCGTGCTGCAGTTTGCCACCGCGCGGATTGGTGCGGTGCTGGTCAACATCAACCCGGCCTATCGGCCATTTGAGCTGAAATATGTGCTCGATCAGAGCGATTCGGTAGCGTTGTTTCTGGTCGGGAAGTTCAAGACGTCCGATTATTTCGCGATGCTCGCGAAAGTTTGCCCCGAGCTGGCGTCTTCCCCGCCCGGCAAGCTGCACGCCAAGGATTTCCCAAAACTCCGCTGGGTCGTGGCGTTGGAAGATGCGGCGCCGGCCGGAGGCATCACTTGGGCCGACATGCTCAAACGCGGCCACGCGATTCCAGTCGAGAAACTGGACGAAGCCGACCGCCGGTTGAAGCCCGAGGAAGCGATCAATATCCAATACACCTCGGGCACGACCGGATTTCCCAAGGCCGCGATGCTCAGCCACCGCAACTTGCTGCTCAACGGCTATTACACCGGAATGTGTCAGGCCCTCACCGCCGAGGACCGCGTATGTATTCCCGTCCCCTTTTATCATTGTTTCGGCTGCGTGCTGGGAACGATCACGTCGGTTGTATATGGCGCGGCGATGGTGATTCCGGCCGAAAGCTTCAATGCCGAGGCCACGCTCGACGCGATTGAAAAGGAACGCGCCACGGCCCTCTATGGCGTGCCCACAATGTTCATCGCGCAACTGCAAGACCCCACGCTCGCGGGCCGCGACTTGACTTCGCTGCGCACCGGCATCATGGCCGGCAGCCCCTGCCCGATCGAAGTCATGCGACAAGTGATCGACCGCCTGGGCGCGCGGGAAGTGACGATCGGCTATGGCCTAACCGAGGCTTCGCCCATCATCACGCAAAGCCGCAACTCCGACCCGCTGGAGCTTCGCGTCGAAACCGTCGGCCGCCTGTTGCCGGGCGTCGAGGCCAAGATCGTCGATCCGGCCAGCGGAAAAACGCTTGGTGACAACGAGCAGGGGGAGCTTTGCGCGCGAGGGCACGGGATCATGATCGGCTATTATCACAATCCCGAGGCGACACAGGCGGCCATCGACGCCGAGGGCTGGCTCCACTCGGGTGACCTGGCCATGCGGCTGCCCAACGGCTACTACCGCATCACGGGCCGGATCAAGGACATGGTCATTCGCGGCGGCGAAAACATCTACCCCCGCGAAATCGAAGAGTTCCTGTTCACGCATCCCCATGTCGAGCAAGCGGCCGTGGTCGGCGTGCCCGACAAGAAATACGTCGAGGAGCTGTGCGCCTGGGTCAAACTCAAAGCGGGCTGCGCCTGCACAGAAGACGAAATCCGCGCGTTCTGCCGCGGCAAGCTGGCCCACTATAAAGTGCCGCGCTATGTCAAATTCGTCGAAGCCTTTCCCCAAACCGTGACCGGC
>JAYVCO010000047.1:0-11366 GCA_043749935.1 Planctomycetia bacterium | reverse complement strand
GCCGCGATCGTGTCCCGGAGCAAAACGGTCGATGCCGAGCACTCGCGCGCCGCGCGCCGCCAAATGAAACAGCGCCGCACTGCCGACGCCCCCCACGCCCAACACAATTGCGTCGTATTGCGCCATGCGTGCTTTTTCCTGGTGGCTACCGCAAGGATTCCAAGGGTTTCAGGCGCATGGCCGAAATCGCCGGCAGCAGGCCGCCGATTGCGCCCATGGCCAGCGCCAACAGCAAGCCGGCCAAGAGCGTATCGGCACCGATGACGAGTTCGAGGACGACGAATTTTCCTCCGCCCCCTTGGCCGCCGCTGACAATGCTGGTGGCCGTCCAGCCATTGGTCAGAAAACCGAGTGCGCAGCCCAGCAACCCGCCGAACAGAGAGATGGCCAACGACTCCAGGAAAAACGAAACCAGGATTTGCCAACGCGCGAAACCGACGATCCGCAGCATGGCAATATCTTTGGTCCGGCCGCTGATGGCGGCAAACATCGTGTTCATCACGCCGAACACTCCACCGACTGCCATCACAATGGCAAGAAACACGATCGCGGCAGAAAACTGGCGGTTGGTCTCGGAAAGTTTTGAAAAGTAGACCGTTTCGGGCTGGGCTTGCACCGCGGCTTTTTTGAAATTCTTCGTCAGATCATCCGAAACCTCGCGCGCTGTTTTCGCATCGGCGGTTCGCAATACGATCGACGAGTAGCTCTCTTTGCCGAACATCGGCCCCACCAGCCCGCGCTTCGACCAGACCTCCGAACCAAACGTCGAACCGGCCGACCGCATGATGCCAGTCACGATCCACTTGCGCGGACCGAGATCGAAGACGTCGCCAATTTCGAGTCGCTCCTTGCCGCGATCGTTGCCTAGTTGCCCGGCAACGCCCTCGCCGAGCACGGCTTGAATGGCCTGTTCTTTCGTGTCGTCCGCCGCGCCAGGCAGTGCCTGCACGCCCGAAGCGGAAAACCAGGCTCCGTCCGGATAGAGCTCCAACCCGTGGACGCGAGCGGCGATGACCGGATCTTCAATGCCGCGGATCTGGGTAAATCGTCGTTTTTGCTGCACACCAGGTACGGTCGGGAGCGGTTGATTGACCACGACATAGACCTCACGACTCGCCAACGGCTGGTCGTGTTCGTCGCGCACGACGAGCGGGTGGCGATCGACGTCGGCCGTGTCGCTAAAGCCCAGGTTGCTTACTAGCTCGTCGAGCGCGCCGTCGGACAACACCATCACGTTGCCAGGCTGCCCGCTTTGGTCGGTAAGCTGATACATTCCGTTGACGAATCCGAGCATCACGGTTTGCAGCGAGATGACGAGCGTGAATGCCAAAGCAGTCAGCAAAGTCGTGCGCCAGCGCGTGAGCAAATTGCGCAGGTTATAACTCAACGGAATCGACCCCAAGATCAACAGCAGCGCCAAGAATACGAATGTGAAGACTAGAGCCAGCGCCATTTCTCTCGGCACTTCCGCCCAGGCTGGAAGCTTCCAAGCCATTCCAAACAAAGGGGATAACAAATCGTAATTCATGCTGGAAATCGGAGCTCGATATCAAGCCACTTTGGAAAACACGTCCGACACCTTTACCGTCCGCGCACTCCAGGCGGGCATGATGCTGCCAGCCAACGAAGTCAGCGTACCGATGCCCAGCCCCCACCAAAAGGCGCTGGCCGGAATGAAAAAAACGGGGAAAAATGCGATGGGAAACGTAACGCCCCCCATCCACAAATTGACGATGTAATACGTCGCACCCGCGCTGAACAATCCGGACAGAATGCCGATCATTAGGGCTTCGCCAATCACAAGCACCAACAGTTGCCACGGCTGGAAACCAAGCACCTTGAGCACGGCCATTTCGAGCCTTCTTTCGCGCACGCTGATGCTGATGGCGTTGGAGATCACGAGTGAGAGCGTCACGAGGATCGCGGGAGAAAGCAGCCATCGCAGACCCCAGATCAGATCGCTATAGGCTTCGAGAAATGCGGCAATGCCTGACGAAGCCGTTTCGCATTTGACGGCCGGATCGGAATACAAGGGAGACTTGGCAATCTGGTCTGCGATGCGGGAGAACTGCTCGGCATCTTGCACACGCACCCAGACCAGGTTCAAGCTGCTGCCGGCCATCGGATGTTTTTTGCCAGCATGCGTGCGCGGATAGTTGTCGATCGCGTCATTGAGATAATCGCGATTGATCACCGCGGTTTGTTCGTAGCGACCGGGCGGCAGCTCGCCCACGATATCGAACTCCAAATTGATGTCCTTGAAGTTGACGCTATACAGCTTGATTCGTTCTCCGACTCGCTTGTTAATCTGCTTGAGCTTTTGCGGGCCGATGACGATCGCCAGCTTGTTGGCTTCCATTTTGCGGATATTCTCACGAAGCTCTTGGGCCTTGTCCGCGGGCAAATTGTCGAGATCGTCCATCATCGTGGCCAGCTTCTTGGGTTCCATGGCAAAAGCGAACACGAGATCCTCGCGGGTTCTCGTGCCCGGGTCCAAAGCTCCGGCAAAGAACTGCCAGGTCATCGCATCTTGCGGTTTGATGTCGCCCGGATTACGCGCCGCGCCTTCACCCAAGGTAGCCGCGTAGGTAAACGGCATTTGGCTGGGAACCTGCCAGCGCTCGGTGATGATCGCCTTGAAGTTCGAGCTTTTCTCGGCCATCACGCCATCGAGCAGGTCCAGCACCGACCAGATGAGCGTGACCACGAACACCAGCACCATCGTGCCCAAGGCGGTGAGCAGGGTTCGCAGCACGTTGCGCCGCAGATTCTTGCCGATCAGGGAGATGTATTTGATCATGCGACCACTTCGCTGGCAGCCAATCTGCCCTTGTCGAGGTGCTGAATGCGATGCGCCCGTTGGGCCGCGCGCATATCGTGCGTCACCAAGATGATCGTCTTCTGCACGGCTTCCCTTAACTCGCACATCAGATCGAGGATTTCATCGGCCGATTTAGCGTCTAAGTCGCCGGTGGGCTCATCGGCGACGATCAAAGCCGGGTCCGTGACGATGGCCCGGGCAATGCCCACTCGCTGTTGCTGTCCGCCCGACAACTGCCCGGGGCGGTGACTGTCTCGATTGGTGAGCCCGACCAGGTCGAGCGCCGTGCGGACCTGTCGGCGGCGCTGAGCTCCGGATAGGGGCAAGAGCAGCAACGGCAACTCGACGTTCTCATACGCCGTCATCACCGGCAGTAAATGATAGAACTGGAAGACGAAACCCAGATTGCGCGTTCGCCAGCGGGCCAATTGGGCTTCGGACATTTGCGAGATCAGTTTTCCGCCGACCCACACTTCGCCTTGGCTGGGTCGATCCAAACCGGCGATCAAGTTGAGCAGCGTGGTCTTGCCGGAACCGCTGGGTCCCATCAGCGCGAGGAACTCACCTTCGGGAACGTCGAGGCTCAGGTCGTTGAGCACGTCGACCTGTTCGCTCCCGCGCGTAAAGAATTTGTGGACCTCCTTGACCCGCACGAGCATCCCATCCGATGGCATTATCCTCTCCCCTGGCAACTCGACTGGTTCATCGTAAACGATCTCGACTAGGGGGGTAGGATCCGGCAGGCTATTTGAGGAAAGACACGACGGCGCTCATTTCGGGCTTGAGATAAACGCCCTCTTCTTCAGTGGGCACGCTCAGTTTGACGCGCACCGGCACGGCGCCTTTGGCCCGGTCGGCGATCGGCATCAACCGCGAAACGAAGCCGTCATAGACGCGGTCGGGAAAGGCCTCGGCGCGGACTTTGCACTTTTGCCCTTTGCGTACTCGCGCGATATCGCGCTCCTGGATCGAAAGATCGACTTCCAAGTCGGAAAGATCGGCCATTTCGCACAAACTGAAGGAGCCGTTGAACGCGATCGGGTTGACGATGTTCCCCTCCTCGGCGTTTTTCTTGAGGATCGTGCCGGAGATCGGGGCCAAGATCGTGCAGTTGTCGAGCCGCCATTGGGCCTTGGTCAGTTCCGCTTCGGCCTGCATCACATCGGCGCGAGCACCGTCGATGCGCTCGATCCGCGGGCCATCGTGCAACAGCTTGAGGTTGTTTTTCAATTTCTCCGCGCGACGATCCATTGCCTTGTACGAGCTTTCCGATTGTTCATAGTCGCGCTCGGTCACCGTTTTGTTGCCGCGCAGGCCGACGTTGCGCTTCCACTCGAGGTAGAGTTGTTCGCGCTGGGCCTGGGTTTCTGCCAGTTCGGCCGCCGAAGCCGCGATTTCTTCCGGACGATAACCTCGCTCCATTTCCAACAGCTTCTGTTTGGCCGATGCCAACATTGCCTGGGCCCGGGCGACGTCGGCCTTGTATTCAACACTCTCCAATTCGGCCAGCACGTCCCCCTTGTGTACGCGCATTCCTTCTTCGAAGCGCAGCGAGATGACCATGCCGTTGACCTTCGGGCTGATCAGAATCTGGTGGGCCGGAATGATGTAGCCCTTCGATTCCAAAGTCACTTCACCGCTGGCGGCGACCGGCGCGGCAGTTGGGGCCGTGGTCGAAGTAGGCGCAGAGGTCGACGAAGTCGCAGTCGTGGGAGTTTGCGCCGCGGGCGAATCGGCGACATGCACAAGGTCATCGGCCGGTGGCGAAGCCACAAACAACCACCAGGCCGCCGCACCGCCGAGCACCAATAGCAGAGCGGCCCACAGGCCTTTACGATCCAACAGGCCGGGCTCTTGGTCGATGGGCAAACGAAGCGAGCGCACTCGATCGCCGAGAGTGGCTGGGCTTTTGGCACGTTCAGAAGTGGCCAAGAACAAGGCTCCGTTAAACCGAATCGGCGCCTGCTTTCGATCCGCGATCCCAACCGAGGGCGCGTCGATTCTGCCCATCGGTCGCAGTGATGGGGCGCAGAGCCACCGTAAACCTCGCCGTTCACTGTCCTTTGATCATCCTAGCAGACCGACCATTGAAAACAACTACGGGGGGTTCGCACCCCGTCGACTCCTACTGGCACATTCCACTCGATTTGCAAGCCAAACTATGAATTTTTCCGTCCCGTCGGTCGATACAGATTGAAATACAGTTTTCCAGCCCACGGAACGTCCCCGGCTTTGGGCCATCCCCCGTCCGACGAGTGGCGGCGCGGGTGCGCCATCGCACTCCGACCCCCTCTCCAAGAAACACGCGATGCAGATTCTGCCGATTACCACCGAGGTTGCTCTCGCTGGCGTTGCCGAGATTGCCGAACGCCGGTTGCGCGAGAGCCCTTATTTCTTCTTGAAGACGGTTAACTGCCACTTTCACAATGGCGTGCTGACCCTGCGCGGGCAGGTTCCGTATCGCCAGTTGAAGCATTTTGCCGAAGCCATCGTGTCTCGCGTGGCAGGAGTCGAAGAAGTGGTGAACCGCGTGGAAGTCTTCGATCCCGTGATGGGCCAGCTCAGCGCGCAAGCGGTGCGTAACGCCGGATGATGGCCTTGGCGGCTCGCAGGCCGTCGAGCGCGGCGCTGACGATGCCACCGGCATAGCCGGCCCCTTCGCCAACCGGATAGAGTCCCCGCACGCCAACGCTTTCCAGCGTATTGCCATCTCGCAAGAAGCGGACCGGCGCACTGCCGCGCGATTCGGGCCCGACTAGCGTTGCGCCGCGCAGGAATTCTCCGCGCCAACGGCGATCGAGCATGGGCAGCGCCTCGTTGAGCGCCGCCACGACTTGCGGCGGCACCAGCTCGGCGAGGTTTGCCGCGATCACGCCGCGCGGATAGCTCGATGGCAGTGTGCGGCTTGTAATTCGACCTTTCAGAAAGTCATCGGCGCCTTGGATCGGGCACAGAAACTCGCCGCGGCCCACCTCGAAGGCGGCTCGCTCATAGTGCCGCTGCACCATCATGCCGGCCAGCACGTGGGGCGAGCCAAACTGCTCGGGCTCAAGCGTGATCATCAACCCGCTGTTGGCATATTGCGAATCTCGCTTCGAAAGGCTCATGCCATTGGTGCAAAAATGGTCGGGCTCGGAAACGCTCGGCATGACGTAGCCGCCGGCGCACATGCAAAACGAAAACACGTTGGTGTGCCCGCGGGCCACGAGCGTGTAATCGGCCGCGCCTAGCTTTTCTTCCAGCCGCGTCTGTCCGTACTGTACGCGATTGACTTGTTCCTGCAACTGTTCGATGCGCACGCCGATTTGAAACGGCTTTTGCACCATCGGCACGCCGCGGCGCACGAGCATTTCATAGGTATCGCGCGCGCTGTGGCCGATTCCCAGCACGAGCAAGGACGTTTTGAGGTACCCGGACGATGTGGTCAGCCCGCGGATGGCGCCATCGGCCAGATCCAAATCCTCCAGCCGGCAGCCGAAGCTGAATTCGCCTCCCAGCGCTATGACTCGCTGGCGCAGCGCTTTGACGACGGCAGGCAGGCGATTGCTGCCCAAGTGCGGGCGATGATCGTAGAGGATCGAGGGATTGCCCTTCGATTCGGCAAACAGTTCGAGCACACGGCGCACGTCGGGTCCGGAACTGCGACAGGTGAGCTTGCCGTCGCTGAAGGTTCCGGCGCCTCCTTCGCCAAATAGATAATTGCTCTCCGGGTTGTGCGGTCCGCCAGCATCGAAGCTGCGCATGTCGGCGATCCGCTCGCGCACAGCACGCCCGCGTTCAAGCACGATCGGCCGATAGCCTTGCTCGGCCAGAAAATAAGCCGCGAACACGCCCGCCGGGCCGGAGCCGACGATGACCGGCCGATCGCCAAGCGGCTCGTCGCCGGGCGTCGGCATTTCGAAGGGCGGTTCCTGATAGAGCTCGGCCGTGATGCCGCGCGTCCGCCTGACGGCCCGTTCGACCAGCGGCCCTTCGCGATCGTTGATCGCCACTTCGAGCGAATAGACGAAGTTGATATTCGACTTGTCGCGCACATCGAGGCTCTTGCGCAAAATCCGAAATCGCTCGATATCAGCCGGTCGCACATCGAGCGCCTTCGCCGCGCGCCCCAACAGCGCAAGCTCGGGCTCGGCAATGTTCATGCGAATATTAGACAAGCGGATCGGCATTTTGAGCGGAGAGGCCGGCGCGGCCAGAAGGAGAATGGATCGCGAGGTTCAAACGATCAATTTTACGCGATGGGGCGGCTGACACCAATGATAGGATCGGAATACTAACCCGACGCGCGAGCGAGGGCTCTTTTTTCCATTACAGGCTATTAAAAGAAGATCCCTCGCTCGCGCGTCGGGTTAGTATCGACGGGCGCTCGCTCCCACTTGGCCCGAAATCAGGAGTCGCGGAAATCCGTTAAGTCCTTGGTTTTCGGATAACAGATGCGAACGATCATGTCGGCTCGCGTCATCAGAAAGAGCCCTGCAACGACCTGACCGGCGCCGCTGATCGCCGCGCCATAGTTGAACTGCAAGAGCATGGGAAGGCCCGTCAAGGCACAGATGAGTCCAACCCAGCGGACGCCAACTCCGAAAAGCTCGTCGGGCTTCATGCTACGTCATTCCTCGGCTACGTCGGAATTGTACGGACCACTCAGGTTCCATTCGATCCGACAGTTTGGGAGAGCCTTGCGGAGATTATCTCTGCGCACTTGCGTCACTTCGGTGGTATTTAAGCTGAGGTACTCAAGATTCGTCAAAGCGTATAGATTTGCGAGACCTTCATCGGAAACATTCATGCAGTCCTGTACGCCCGACTCGTCCGAGTCACCGCTGCCGATAATCAGTTCTCGCAAATTTCGAAGTTTTGCGATGTGCGCCAGACCTCTGTCTGAAATCTGGACCGCCTCAAAGAGATGCAGGAGTTCCAAGCGCTCCAGCTTGGAAATGTGTTCGAGCGCGTCATCGGTGATCCATCTCGACGCCCACAGGCGTTTGAGTCGTTTCAGCGAAGTCAGATGCACCAACCCTGAACCGGTAATGCGGTCCGACACTAGCTTGACGCCGTCGACGTTGTGCATTTCTGCAAAATGAACAAGTCCGACATCAGTGATTCCTGTTCTCGAGGTGAGATTCACACCTTCAACGCCGGGCAATTTCGCGATTAGCGCAATTGTTTCGTTGGTGGCTTTTGGATCATCGACCGTGACACAATACACGTCAGTGAAAAACTCATTTCCAAGAAGTTCGGTCAGCCATTTTGGCCCAGGAGATGACAAGTTACTTTTAGTTAGCCAACCATTTTTGATGACGATCTGGTAGTCGTAGATGAACTGTGCATTTAGCTTCTGCAGCTCGGTCACGACAATTCGTTGGTTTCTGGCTCGGTTGACTTTCCAACCCAGCCAGCCCAGTGGAATGGCAAGAACGGCGACGAGCAGCAACAGAGATCGCAGGCTGAAGCGAAACCAGCGGCGGGCGGGTTTTGCGGACTGCCCGTCGATGGACTTTATCGCATCGCTCGTCATCGCAGGAGCCTCGGTGGTGAAATGTTTCTTGTCCTCAGTTTACTCGATCGCGGGACCGCCTCAATGCACTCCTTCCGGCGCCGGACTTGTCGGGACTGTCACTGCGGGCCGGCCAAATCCAACCGAACCAATTGGCTCGGCGATGTTCATGCGAATGCTTGAAAAGCGGCTGGGCATTTCTAGCGGAGCCGCTAACGAGTTTTCGCCGGAGAATCATCCTCAAGCGCAAACTTCACTCGACTGTTTAGCGACCCGGCGATGCGGATGAGGGTGCCTACTGTCGGATTGTCGACCAGGCCGTTTTCGAGCCGGCTTAGTGCAGCCTTATCGATTCCGGTAAGCGTGGAGAGGTCTGTCAGGCTCAGGTTCAATTGCTTCCGCCGCGTCCGGATGTGCGCCGCAAACTCCATCAATGACAGGTACTCTCCCTGCCGAATAGGCAACTCGTGTTCGCCTTGCCCTACAACTTCCGCTAGCGTTGGCCGGCTTTGATACTTGGCCCGGATGACGCGATCACGCGCGATCTCGGCTTTGGTTCGGAGCTTTTTCTTAGGTTGCTTCCCCATTATGTCCCCACTCCCTTTTCACAATCGCGGCTCTGGCACTTCATAGGCGGTGATGGGCCGCATGGTCAACGGATCGTCCATCACGTGCTCCCACACAACAGCCACATATCGGTTGCTGGACGTGTATCCAAAGGTAATCATTTCGCCGCTCGACTTGCTGACTGCCGTCGTGGCCGACTAATTGAACAAGACCGATTCGACTTCTTCCGGCGTGAGATCGTGCTCGGCAATGTGCTGCACGTTTCCTTCGGGATCGTCCTCCAAATCCCAAATCACATGCGCGCCAAACATGCGTGGCTCCGCGGCCCAAGGCCGTTGTTATATATTACAACAGACTGGCAAATTGTCAATCAGTCTATCCGAACGAAGCGGCCATCGCCCTCGCCTTGACCGGCCTTTGAATCGCGTTACGATGCCTACCAGATGGAATTGTCACTCTGTTCATCTGGGTGCAGGCATGGAAACCGAAAGTTCACGGACTGATGAGGGTGTCGAGAGCGTCGCTCGTTGCCGCGCGGCTTGCCCGGTTTGTGGCGGGCGATTGATCGAGATTCGGGGCAAGCTGCAATGCTCGGCTTGCCATAGGATTTGCGAAACTTGCTGCGAGGGGGGACGCGGGTAGCTGTTTATGGCACACGAATACGAAGGACTCGAATCGATTCTGGTGCCGCTCGGCCGCATCGCGGTGTTCTACGTGCCGACCGATAAGATGGACGATCCCCAGTTTGGCCGCGACGGGCTGACGCCGACTGAACTGTTCGACCGCTTCTTCCTGGAGAAGTTTGGCGGCCTCACGCATGAAGAGAGCAGTATTCGCGGCGAGTGGACCAGCGAGGACGGCCAAAAGGTGTTTAGCGACCGGCACCAGCGCTACGAAGTTTCGTTTTCCGGCAAAAAGAAAGGAATCGAGTTCCTAAAGTTCCTCTCGGAAATGTGCGGCCGGCTGAAAGAAGAATCGATCTATCTGACGATGGGCACGCGCGCGTGGCTGGTCAAGCCGACGGCCCCAATCGCGAAGTAGCGGATGCTCTTAGAATTGACTGTAGTAGACGAACTATTGATAATTGTCATCTTCCGAGGTGTCACTGGCGTGTCGCCAGTGCTAGAAGCGGCACACTGGCGACACGCCAGTGGCACCCAATAGGCACCTGATAAATTAGCGTAACCGGTCCAGTAAGTCATTCGTCGTCGTGCGGCTTGCCGACGGCGCGCAAGTAGGACGCCAGCCGGGCTTGCAGGTCGACCAGGTTCTGCCACTGGCGCGGTTCGAGCGTGACGCGTTCGGCGTCGGGCTTGATCTTGACCGAGCTCAGCAAATCGCGAATGCGAATGTGCAAATACTCCAGCAACTCGCAGAGCTGCGCGGCCTGTCCGGGACTCAAACGCTCGGGCAGATCGGGGGCTTGCAGCGTGTGGAGCGTGGTTTGAATGTCCGGGTCGGCGCTCCAATTGAGCTCGAAATCGAGCGACGCGGCCCGGGGCGATCGCAAGGGATCTTCGTGACCAATCGTGCCGGAGGAAGACAATTCGCCCCGTAGCGCGGCCAGCCGGCCGGCAATCTGCTCGCGCGAACCGAACAGCAGCACCGAACGTCCCAGACTGATTATGTCACCAAAGCGAAGAATGCGAAGCTGGATGTCCTCACCGTTGACCTTGGTGCCGTTGGTGCTTTCCAAATCGGTGATCACGATTTTGTCTTGATCTTCCTGGATCTTGACGTGGAACCGGCTGACTCGCTCGTCGTTGAGTTGCAGCGAATTACCTTCCTCACGGCCAATCGTCACCGGGGTGGGAAGATCGTCGAAAACGCGACCGCGGTCGGCACCGTCGAGGACGCGTAAAGTGATCTGGGCCATAACGATTGACTCGTTCGAACGCGTGGCGCGCAAAGACGCAACTCCACGCTGAAACGCCAAGGGATCTTGCGCTTATAACATGCCACGGCGCGAGGCTCAAGCCGGGGCGCCATTTAGGGTAGGCCGCCGCCCGTGTTCGCAAAGAATTGCGCAGATTATTGCATAGAGCTTGCAAAGTGCATGCCTGTTTTTCCGCAGGTTCCGCTTGGCCCGATCTGGGCTTGATTCGGAGATAGGCGAGCGCGGCAGCCTGATGTGCCTACTCTGAGCCGTTGGATCGTGGCAGATATTAGTATCACGACCTGCCGGTAGCCTCGCTTGTCGAAGTGACGGGAAGACCGTATCTTGAAGTTTCAACTACGCGCCCGTGGCGCAATTGGATAGCGCATCGGTCTTCGGAACCGAGGGTTACAGGTTCGAATCCTGTCGGGCGTAGTTCTGTCGTTGCCAGATGTGCCGTGACACGTCGTGCCAACTTCCGCCTCGTTTTCATCTTGCGACAACCATTCTCGGTCGTCGCGTTTTTTCCGCAGAATCAGTTCTCGCGACGAAATGCCCATTTGTGCCAGTTTGATTCACCCGCGCGTGTCTGGAGTTTTCGGAAT
>JAYVCO010000046.1:0-2527 GCA_043749935.1 Planctomycetia bacterium | reverse complement strand
AAACTGGCCGAAATCTACCGTTTCGACAACGGCCCGGTGCCGCTGGCCGGGCAGCTCCATTGGGATCTGTTGGCCCAATGGATGCACGTCGTTCGCGGCTTGCGCGCGGCAAAAGACGCCGCGCCGGGCGAGATCGCTAGCGTGGGCGTCGACACCTGGGGAGTCGACTTTGGATTGCTGGGCCGCGGCGACTGCCTGTTGGGCAACCCGGTCCACTATCGCGACCCGCGAACCGATGGGCTGCTCCAGCGGGCTTTCGCGGTTGTCCCGCGCGAGGAAATCTTTACCCAAACCGGACTGCAATTCATGCAGTTCAATACGCTCTATCAATTGTGGGCCATGCGGCTGGCCAACTCGCCGCTGTTGGAATGCGCCGAGGAGCTGTTGATGATGCCCGACCTCTTTCATTGGCTGCTCACCGGAGCGAAGGTCAATGAACTGACCAATGCCACCACCACGCAGTTTTTTGACCCGCAAAAACAGGATTGGGCGAGACCACTGCTTAAGTGCTTTGATTTGCCCGCTGGCATTCTCGGCGAGGTGGCCCCGCCGGGCACGTCGCTAGGATGCTTTCGCCCCCAGGTGGCCGAAGAGACAGGCCTCGCGCACGTCAAAGTCGTGCTGCCCGGCACCCACGACACGGCCAGCGCCGTGATGGCCGTGCCCGCCGTGGGCGAAACGGCCGAACGGCCCAACTGGTGCTACATCAGCTCCGGCACCTGGTCGCTGATGGGCGCCGAAGTGCCGCGACCCGTGATCAACGAGCGATGCCTGGCGCTCAACTTCACGAACGAAGGAGGTATCGGCGGCACCACGAGGCTGTTGAAAAACATCGCCGGGCTGTGGCTGGTGCAAGAATGCCGCCGCGTCTGGAACCTCGACGCCAAGGATTATAGTTGGGACGATTTGAACCGCATGGCCGCCGCCGCCGAGCCGCTCGCTTCTTTGATCGACCCCGATGACGCTGCTTTCTTGGCACCGTCCAACATGCCCGAGGCGATTCGCGCTTACTGCAAGCGCACGCGACAAACGATTCCCGAAGACGACGGTTCAGTCATACGCTGCGCGTTGGAAAGTCTGGCGCTGCGCTATCGACAGGTGCTCGCCTGGCTGGAGCAACTCCTTGGGGGCCCGATCGAAACGATTCACGTCGTGGGCGGGGGCAGCCAAAATCGCCAGCTTTGTCAGGCCACGGCCGACGCCTGCCAGCGCGTAGTGCTCGCCGGACCGGTCGAAGCCACGGCAATCGGCAACGTCCTGGTGCAGGCCATTGCCGCGGGCGACATCGGCTCGATCAGTGAGGCTCGCGAAGTGGTGCGCCGCAGCTTCCCGGTCGATCGCTACGAGCCCAAGAACTCCGCGGATTGGGACAGCGCGTACAAGGCCTTTCAGGGATTGGTAATCCAATGAACAACGCCAGTGGTAGCCAAATGAATACAGCCGCTGGCGGCTCAATAAAAAACGCCGCGATCGCCACGGGAATCGTAGTGCTGCATCTGGCGATCGCCACGTTGCACGGGCGCGCGCACGACAGTTTGGGCGTTGGCTTGTCCCCCTGGCAGAACGCTTACGTCTGGATCGTCATCGTCGCCGCGCCGCTGATCGCGGCAGTGATGATTTGGACGAGATTTCGTCGTGCCGGCGCTCTACTGTTGGGCGTATCGATGCAGGGCGCGCTCTTATTCGGACTTTACTTTCATTTTGTCGCCGTGAGCAACGACCACGTCAGTCACCTGCCCGAGGGCGACGCGCGCGGGTTGTTCATCACGACCGCAATTCTATTGATGCCCGTCGAAGCCGCCGGCGCGGCCTGCGGATTTTGGAATTGGATGCGCTGGCGGCGTGAGCCGAGCTAACCAGGCGACGGCCGACCGAGCCAGTAGTTCGGCTCTCGGCTCGCATGGGCGACCGCGATCACGATCATCTCGCTATCAAGCACCTCAAAAATCACGGCATAACGAAACGTCGCCAGCAATGCACGACGGTAGGGCTGATCGGGCGGCAATGTTTCAAGTTTCGCGAAACTGAGCGGTCGCGAGGATATGGCATCGAGAGCCTCGGCTAGCTCGTCGAGGAAGCGGCCCCCGAGTCCGGCCGATCGCCCATTGAGATATTGTCGGGCGGAATCAATCTCTGCCTCGGCTTACGCCAGAATGCGGAGCATCACGGCTTGGCCTCGCCGGCCTGACGTCGCCGCTGTTCAGCGAGTACGTCCGTCGCAGGTCTCGCATCTGTCGTGCCGGCACGATAGGCGGACGAACGGCTCTGCAATTCCGTCAGCAGTGCCGCATTGGACCCCTCCAGGCCGGGTTCCGCGACTGAGAGGCTCTCTTCGAGCGCCGCCGCCACGTACGCCCGATCCTCGGGCGGGAGAGAAAGAGCCTGCTGCAAAACTTGTTCGCGATGCATCATGGTCCGTTCCTTTAGTGTCACTTAAACCATTTTCGCACGTTTGCAGGCTTCCGTCGATAGAATTTCGAGGCCAGAAACCATGTACAGGTCGGTCGTGCCACGTTCTCTATCCACA
>JAYVCO010000045.1:0-4172 GCA_043749935.1 Planctomycetia bacterium | reverse complement strand
GTGGCTAGTCCGGCTTGCAGGGCCGTGTCACGCAAATAAGAAACCGTCATGAAGTCTTCGACGCTTTCATTGGCCCCAAGCGATGCGAAGTGGACCCTGGGCGATACCTCGCGACGAACGCGGCGCCAAGCTTCAATCAGATTTTCGTGCAAAGTGTTGAACTGATCCAGGCCGCTGGCAAATTCATCGCGCGCGCCGACCTGGTCGCGGAACCAATACCATTGGATCACCCCCGCTTCGAGTAGCGCCGTCGGCGTATCGGCATTGTATTCGAGCATCACGGGCGGACTGGATCCGTCGTAGACAAGATCGAAGCGACCCACCAAAGTTTGCTCGTCGCGAGCCCAACTGGCACAGAGCCACTCGTGCCATTCGGGCGCAATGCCGAAACGTTCGAGCAGATTGTGGGTCAGCACTTGCTCGACGGCGTGCAGGCACATGCGGTCCAGCTCGTACGTAGCTTTTTCCAGCTCGTCGATTTCGCGGCGGGTGAAGAGGTAATAAGCGCTCTCATCCCAATAAGGCTGGTTGTCGTCCAGGGTGTGAAATACCAGGCCCTGGCGTTCGACAACCTGCGGCCAATTGGGACGAGGAGTGATACAAACACGGCGCATCGTAGAAAATCTCCCGGCGACTCAACTTCCGCTGGCACTGGCGCCAGCCGAGGAACCAAACCCGCCGCGCGGCGAAGAACTCGTGGCAGTACCCGATCTCCCGAACGCACCGTGTGGCACGCCGACGTGACCGGCACCGTGGCAATTGGGGTTTGGTTGGCCGTTTGGAAGCTTGTCTTTGCACTCTCGCGAACAGCCCAAAGGAAACGCGATGGCACTGACGAGGACGAGCGCGACCGCGATCGAAGACTTCTTCACCCCAAGAGGTCCTTTTGTGACAGGAATGCTGAAACGCGCCAGCGGCGTAGGGCCGCACCCTCCTGATTGACAAACCAAGACACCGCGGCCAGCCATGCCGGTTCAGCCAGTGATTATAGCGGCTGGCAACCACGGACGCTGGTCAAATCGAATGCCAATTGCGCAAGTCACTAGTCCACAATCGTCCGAAATCGAATGCAAGTGCAATCGGCCTCGTCAGATCGGTTGGCCCGACTAGCCCTTAGACACTCTTGCTTCCAGCACGTATAAAAGGAGCAGTTCGGGCCCGTAGCTCAGTTGGTTAGAGCAGGGGACTCATAATCCCTTGGTCGTAGGTTCGAGTCCTACCGGGCCTAGTTTTGGCTGCCAATCGCGAGTTGGCGGAGAGGTGATGGGGACGGAAGTCATTCGATCGCCCTGGTCACTCGCAGCCTAGGTCTGCGTCGTCCGCCGCGCACCTAATACCAATTTTGCGGCCTTTGCCGGTTTGACTCGGCGATTTGGCGGCGTAGGGTTGTGGTGATTCTGGCAGCAAACCACTTTTTCGAACCGGCGGAACTTCGCATGCACGCGATTGGAACGGAAGAAATCTCTTCGGAAACGGCCGTGGGCGCAAGCCCGGTGTGGGTCAACCTGAGCTCGGGCCAGCCGGTCGATATTGGTTCGCTCGATTTCGATGCGCTGCAGGAGTTGCAGTGGTGCGAGGAGCGAGCTTTCGCGGCGTTGATCGCTGGGTCGGCGCGCGGTTCCGAGCAGCGGCGGGAGTTGTTTCGCCAGGCGTACGACACCGTGACGACGATCTATGGCCGGCTGATCGGCGCCGGCGGCGATGGCCCGGCCATGGGCTACGACCGGCGTTATGCCCAGTTGGTGCTCGAACTGCTCGCGCGCCGCCCTACGGATCGGCCGCGCGTGTTTGAAGTCGGATACGGCTGCGGAGCCCTGTTGGCCGCTTTGCCGGGCGTCGAAGTGGCGGGCATTGAAGTCTCGCCCGCCATGCACGCACAGGCTTGCCGGCGACTGGCCAAGGACCATCACGCCCGGCTGCAGGTGGGCGATTTTCTCACGGCCGATCTGGCGAGCGAAGCCGGTGCGGACGTCGTGTTCTGGAACGATGTCCTGGAACACCTGGTCCCGGACGATGTGCCGGATTTCTTGTCGCGGATCTACGGACTGCTAAAGCCGGGCGGGTACCTGGTGACGATCACGCCGAACTGGCACATGCGGCCCAACGACGTGACGCGCGTCTTCTACCCGCCGCGCACGACGGCTATCGGATTTCATCTGAAGGAATATCGCCTGCGCGAAGTGACGGTCCTGTTGCGCGAGGCCGGCTTCCGCCGCGTGGCGACGCCGCTGGTGATCACGCGCAAGCATATTGTGCTGTGCGGCTCGGGTTTGGCCGGCATGAAGCGCGCCTTGGAGCCGGCCCTCGAAATGCTCCCCTTCCGCACGACCCGCGTGCTCTGCCGCGCGCTGGGGCTGAGCTGCACAATTGCGCAGCGGCCGCTGTAGCTGAGCCGACACCGAATCGTGGCGAAGTTACGCGTCGCCCTATTTGCCGGCGGGCTCGGCTTCTTGCGGCTCGGTGGCGGGCGGACGGCCTATGGCATCGGCCTTGACCACCATGGCGTCGGCGGTGAAGGCTTGCACGACGTTGTCACCCTGATCGGTGACGATGCTGATTTTGCGCGTCACCCGGCCGGGATCTTCACCGGCGGTGAACACGACCTGAATCAGGTGGACGGTCTTGGCGTCTTTCGAGGGCTCGATGCGAAAGGCCTTATCGGCGCATTTGACATCGAGGATTTTGAACGGCTCCTTGCCGCGAACCACGAGCTTCTTGGTCACCGTCTGGCCGGGCTGAACCGCTCCGATAAACAGCCTTTCCGGGCTGATCGTGATCTTCGAAGCCACGCGCCCTTCCATGTCGACCGGCAGCTCTCGTGCCCGCGAGTCGTTGGTCACCAAGATCAATTGATCCTTGATGTAGCCGACGGGGGCATCCTTCGTCAGGCGCACGATCAACTCGTACGACACTTTGCCGACAGCCCGCGCCAATTCGTTGAGCTCGACTTCGAAATAGGGCTCGGTGGTTTTGGCGTCAATGATTTTCCAATCATCGCGGCCCGCGTAGGTGACTTGCAATCGTTGTTCGGTAGCCTTGCCCACGTCGACCGTACCCAAATCGATCGAGCCGGGCTGCAAGACGACGTCGGTGCGAATGAACCCGGTGATGCGAAGCTGCACGTCGGCCCGAAATGGCTTGTCGAAGCTGACCGTGATGGTGGCTGGCTTGCTGCCGTGAAAATCGACCGTGTTGAAATCGGCAATCACCTCGGCCGTCTCGAAAGTCTTCAGATCGGCTTTGGTCACCTGCGCCGTGGTGCAGCCGCAGCTTGATTTGACGCCCAGGATGTGGGCGTCTTCTTCGTAGATATTCTTCACTTGGAAGCGGAACTGGCACTTGGCGCCGCGCGCCACCGTGCCAAAGTCGTGCGCGGTGGTGTCGAACATCTTGTTGGCCCACTCCTGGGCGCCGCTAGCGGCGGCAACCAGCATCAAGCCAACAAAAACGGCAAAAACGTTGCGTGACACGGGATGCTTTCTCCAACAGACCGACATCGGCCGCACGTGCAGCCTGGGGATTACTTGGTGTGGAATCGGGGGGATTTACTGCAATCGGGCGGTAAGGGCAGAAGATAGCGAGTTTCGGCCAACTCTACCGCTGTTTGCGTGGAAATGTCAACTTCGATACGGACGTGTAGGGCCTGCCGTAGGATTGTTTCGGCCAGTCGCACGGGCCGGCAGAAGCAATTTTTCCGGTTGTATCGAAAGCAAGTTGCTAGCAGTATTTCAATTCGCGGTAAACCCATTAGACGGCAACCCCTCTGGCGACATGACACAGGGCAGTTTCCGCTCACCTCGTAGAACCTTCGGCCTCTGCTTTCTCTTGGCTCTAATGACGGTCGGCGGATGCTTTCGCGGGGGGATGTGTTAGGTTAAGATGAGCCCGCGATAAGCTCGTCCGGCCTCTCTACGGTTTTTGGAGCCTGCCATGTCGCCGTTTCTGTCGTTTGTCCGAGGTCGCACCCGGAAGATTTTGGCCCTCTTGCTAGCGTTTGCCGTGCTGCTGCCGGCCGGCTTGGGCATTGGAATGGCTGCCGATCAAAGTGAGCGTGCTCGCACATCGAAAGCGTCCGAGCGTACAAGCCGGATCGCCGCCAACCCCAAGGCAAAACCTCAGGAAGGCAAGGCGGCCGAAAATCAAGCGAAGGAAGCGCCCGTGGGCGAGCACCC
>JAYVCO010000044.1:0-6777 GCA_043749935.1 Planctomycetia bacterium | reverse complement strand
GGAGACAACTTTCGAATCACCAAATCGTGAGCGAAGGACTTCAGTCCGTAGCTCACGTTCTCCTCCAACCTACCGGCTTCAGCCGGTAGTAGTTCAGTAAGGCTGTTCAAATCGGCCATGACTCCGTTCTTGTACACGAAGGGACGCTGCGTGTTGTTGACCAACGTGGAAACACCGACTATCTCGCCATTGTCGTTGAGCGCTTTGGCGTAACTGAGCGTTCCGCCGAGCGTCCCCAGGTCGGTCATAACGCCGCCATGGTAGAGGAAGGCGTGAAAAGTCAGATCACCGGGCGTTTCCGACTCGCCCACTACCTGCCCGCTGGCGTTAATCGCGTAACCAAGGCTTAGGGAGCCGCCCAGCGTACCGAGGTCCGTGAGGGCACTGATGCTTAGTACGAACGCGTGCTGGACACCGCCCACAATCATGTCGCCGGTGATGTCCCCATTGTTGTTGATGCCGAAGGCTCGGCTAGACCCAATATTGAGCCGGGGGGCCAGATCGACCATTCCTCCACCATATTCCGCGAACGCATGGGTGTTACCGTTCGGCGTGACATTCGCTTGTCCGACAACGTGACCAGCGTCGTTGATGCCATTGGCAGCACTACCGAGACCAGGGACCAGAGTACCCAGATCCTGCATCGCGCCGTTGATATCGCGGAAAGCATGATCAACGTTATTGGGGTAGCGCGAGGAACCTGCGACGTAGCCGGTATTGCTGATCGCCGCCCCCCCTGCTGTCGTTTCCGCCGAACGTGCCCAAATCCGTCATTACGCCGCCGCTATACAGAAACGGGTGAGGCTCGCTATTGTCCGCTATGTATGAATACCCCGTGACCTGTGCTACCGAATTGACGCCAAGTGCCAAGGTCGATGTGCCGCCGACGGTGCCTAGATCGGTAATCGTGTACTGCGCGGCACGAATTGGAGAAGCTATTGTTAGCCACAAACAAAAAGGGATCGACAAAAGCCATAAAGTGCGACGCTCTTTACAACGATTCATTAGCCACTCCCTCAATATAAGTTCCAAGCTGACAGAATCCCCAGCTGAATACTAGGTGGGGATTAATGGCAGAGAATAGCTATTCTCCTTAAACAAGTCCAGGAAAAAAGCATGTTAACCCCCTAATCCCGGAGATCATCCCCTATGGTTGCTGCCTCGCACGTTGAACCGCTGTTGTAAACCGCTGCCGAAGCCGCCAAGGCCTTGGCCATTTCCCCCCGGCTGCTTTGGTCCCTCAAGAATCGCGGCGAAGTGCCTTGCGTCCGCATTAGCCGGGTGGTCCGCTACAGAGATGTTGCGGACGGGCGAAGATTGAAGGCCAGAAAGGCCGGTCTTGAAGCTGGCAGAGCGGAGAGCGTCAGCAAGACGACGCTAGCAATACCTTCGGCAACGGCGACCAGAATCAACCCTGCGGCACGCGAAGCCGCCAAGCCTTAGCCTGTTGCCACGAAAGGCGTATACAAAAAGAGGCGCCGGTGAGAGTCGAACTCACGATGGCGGATTTGCAATCCGCTGCCTTAGCCACTTGGCTACGGCGCCGGGGTTAAGGTTCGTAACTTAAAAGATCATTAGGGTTAGGTCAAGGCCGACCCCGCTGGCAGTTTGGGCGATTGGGGCAGAACACTTCCGGCGCGAAGCCCTCTTGTGAAGACCGAGGCCCTCGCCATTCGATGCTGTATTGGCCGCTCTAGCTGACCACCGATAGCACGTCGGGTCCGAGCGGTGGATTGGTGAATGATTCACGATCGGCTCGCGCGAGAGCAAGACACAGGAGGAAGTCTGTATGGGCATTTTGAGTTTCTTTACGCAACGACGTAACGCTCGCGTGGCTGCCCAAGCGGCCGCGGAAGTCGCCGAACGAAGTTACACCGCGGTGCTCGGCCGAGTCCGACGTCGCGCCGCGACGATGCGCCTGGCCGAATCACGCGGCTACGTCCGCTCGCGGGCCTTGGAAATCGTCCATCGCGAGCTCGCCGCGCTGCATAAGGGCCGCATTCCGCTCGACCCGGCCGTCCAGACCGACATCATCAGCCGCGCCACCGATGCGGTCGTCGTCCGCGTCCTGGCCGAGCTGCGTAGCGTGCCCAAAGCCGCCCCAAAAACCGCTCCGCAGACAACCCCCAAGCACCGCCGCGCAGCCTAAGTTTCGGTCTCCAAGCCTCAAGCCCGATGAGGCGAATCCACGGCCGCATCACCTTCGCGCTGGGCTGACACACCGATCAGCCCAGCGTGGGTCCACGTGCGTGCTGCCCAGCCAACCAGGAATACTTGCCAGTCGCGCCCGAACCTGCGAGGCTGTTTTGCTGGCTGAAGGCCGTGCCGCTTGGGAGATGCGCTGGTGGTTGAACCTGAAAAATCGTCGCGTGCGTTGTCTGGAGTGTTGAGCGTTTTTCAAACGCCCTATCGCGCCGACGAAACGATCGACTACGGCACGCTGGAGAAGGAAATTCACTGGCTCTACGACCGCGGCGCCGATGGCATCGTGATGGCCATGGTTTCTGAAGTTCTGAGGCTTTCGAGTCAGGAGCGCAATCAACTGGCCGAGCATGCTTGTCTGTTCGGCCACTCGCGCGGCGTGGTGGTGATTAGTGTCGGCGCCGAAAGCAGCCACACGGCCGAAAGCTATGCGCGCCACGCCGAAAGCGTCGGGGCCGATGCGCTCATGGCCGTGCCGCCGATCGCGGTCGCTCTCGACGATGACGAACTGCTCGCGTATTACCAGCGGATCCTCGAAGCGGTCGATATTCCCGTCATCGTGCAAGACGCCAGCGGCTATGTCGGCCGGCCGATGTCCATCGCACTCATGGCGCGGCTGCTCGACACGTTTGGCCCGCGAGTCTTGTTCAAGCCCGAGGCAGTGCCAATTGGTCCGCGGCTGTCGCAATTGCTGGCCGCGACCGGTGGCAAGGCCCGCGTGTTCGAAGGCACGGGCGGGATCGCACTGATCGATAGTTTTCAGCGCGGCATCGTGGGCACCATGCCCGGGGCGGATTTGATCGATGGTATCGTCGCGCTGTGGCGAGCCCTGAAAGCCGGCGATCAGCAAAGAGCCTACCGCGTCTGGCTGCCGTTGGCCGCCCTGGTCTCGCTGCAACATAGTCTCGATGCGTTTCTGGCCATCGAGAAATATCTGCTCGTGCGGCAAGGCGTGTTTGCCAACACGATCGTGCGCGGGCCCGTAGGCTACCATCTCGACGCGCCGACTTGTCAGGAAGTCGAGCGGCTGTTCGAGCTGCTGATGGCCGTAGTTGCCGCTTCCAAGTAGTCGGCAGAGCGCCGGTAATTTGCAAGAAAAAACTCCAGGCCGCTGGCATAAAGCCGACAGCCTGGAGTTGCTTGTTTTTCTGTGACCCGCAGCGTAACTGCGATCCACCAGCGGCTACTTCTTGGGTGCTGGGGGTGCCACCAGCGCGATCGCGCCCACGCCAATTCGCGGGCCAGCATTTCCGGCCGGCTGCGATTTCAGGTCGTCGGCATCCGCATGAACGACAATCGAGCGGCCCACGATGTGATGTAGGTCGACCCCGGTTGCCTTGACGTCAACCTTGGCCACGCCCTGGGCATTGGCCTCGATGTTGCCCAGGTCGCCTTCGTGGTGCTCCTTGGCGTCGGGTCCACCGTGCGGAAGATTGTGGGGATTATAGTGACCACCGGCCGACATGCCGTCGGGTGAACGCAGATCGCCAAACATGTGAATATGAAAGCCGTGTTTGCCGGGCTTCAGACCCGTGACTTCGCCCGTGACGAGCACATAGCCCTTTTCACGCTTGAGCGTGATGGCGCCACCGACGTTGCCGCCGCTGGCCTTGGTGGGAACGATTACGGCCACCGCTTCGTCGACCACATGGTCTTCGTGATCGTGGGGATCGGCCGCTCGCACGAACGCCGGCAGTCCTAACGCGCACAGTCCCAGCGCCGACAGCCCCAGAACCGACAGCATGGTGCAACTCAAAACGCTTTTGATCATCGCTTGGTCCTTTCTAACATGAACAGTAGATTAATTACTCCGGCAGCCCCACCGGGCAGGGCCCAAGTCGCCGGGTATCTTACTCAATTCGCCCCCCACTGTCGCCGGGCGATCCGAAAGTCGCCCTATTGTGATGTACAGCCGGCGGCTATCTGTTAGCCTACGAACTGTTCGATCTCTCGCAAGCGCCTCAAAGCCCAAGCCTCTATGAACCCGGTTAATCTCGACGATTACGAGCAGTTGGCCAAACAACGGCTGCCCGAAATGGTGTTTGACTATTACTACGGGGGCGCCGGAGATGAATTGACGGTTCGCGAGAACCGTCTGGCGTGGCAGCGATTGCGGCTGCGACCACGTGTGCTGGTCGACGTCGGCACGCGCGACCTGGCCACGACCATCTTGGGCCAGCCGATTTCATTTCCCGTTCTGACCGCGCCCTGCGCGTTCAATGCGTTGGCCCATCCCGATGGCGAGTGCGCCGTCGCCCGTGCCGCGACTGCCGCGGGAATCGTCCAAATCGTCAGCACGGCCGGCACCTACAGTTTGGAGGAAGTCGCCGACGCGGCTCCCGACGGCATCCGTTGGTTCCAGCTCTATTGTTACCGCGACCGCGACGTCACGCGCTGGCTCGTCGAACGTGCCGTGGCAGCCGGCTATCGTGCGCTTTGCTTGACGGTCGACGCGCCGTTGGTTGGCCGGCGCGAGCGCGATACGCGCAATCGGTTTGGCCTGCCACCGGGCATGACGTGGAAAAACCTGGAACGTGTCGGGCTCGATCGCATGGACGCTCGCGATGAAGGTTCGGCACTGGTCCAGTACATTTCCGAAATCTGGGATCCGTCGCTCACCTGGGAAGCCATCGAATGGCTGCGCGGGCTTTCGCCCTTGCCTCTAGTCATCAAGGGCATCTTGACGGCTGAAGATGCCGTGCGCGCTGTGAACTGCGGAGCGTCGGCAGTCGTCGTCTCCAACCACGGCGGACGACAGCTCGACGGAACCCTTCCCACGGGTGAAGCCTTGGCCGAAGTGGCCGCCGCGGTTAGCGCCTCCGCCGAGATTCTTGTCGATGGTGGTATTCGCCGCGGCAGCGACATTCTGAAGGCGCTGGCTCTGGGGGCTCGAGCCGTGCTGATCGGCCGCCCCTATTTGTGGGCCCTCGCCGTTGGAGGCCAGGCGGGAGTCGAGCACTTGCTGGAGTTGCTGCGCGATGAATTGGATCTCGACATGGCGCTTTCCGGCCGCCCCACGATCGCGAGCATCGACGCAACGTTGATTTCGCGGCCACACTGTCAGTAGAAGATCTCGACCTCCCCCTTTTGCGTCCTAGCTACCCGCCGATTACACTTGGGGTTTCCGCAAGTCGGATCCTGCCAACCATCCCCCAATCATTAATGTCTAAAGGGTGCGCCACGATGAGCAACCACTCGCAAAATCGCCGTCGATTTCTCCAGACCTCGGCGGCAGCAGCCGCGGCCGGCTTTACCGCTCCTTATTGGTTCACCGGCGAGAAGGCCCAAGCGGCCGACGACGCCAGCAAGAACGATCGGCCCATGATTGGGTGCATCGGTACCGGCAGCCGTTGGGATGGGCTCTCGAAACACATTCAACAATTCTTCGACGTGGCCGTCGTTTGCGATGTGGATCAGAAACACGCCGAGTTTGCCAAGAACAAGGTCGGTGGCAAGGCCGATGTTGTCGGCGACTATCGCAAGGTTTTGGATCGCAAGGATCTCGACGTCGTATCCATCGTCACGCCCGATCATTGGCACACGAAGATCGCCATCGAAGCCATGCGGGCGGGCAAGGACGTCTATTGCGAAAAACCGCTCACGCTCACGATCGACGAAGGCAAACAGATTTGCAAAGTGGTCAAGGAAACCGGTCGCGTGGTTCAAGTCGGCACTCAGCAGCGCACCGAAATGAATCGCCGCTTCCTCACCGCGATTGCCATGATCCGCGACGGGCGCATCGGCAAGGTGAAAAAAGCAACGTGCGCCATTGGCGATGCGCCCACTGGCGGGCCGTTTGCCCCGATGCCGGTACCACCCGAACTCAATTGGGAGATGTGGCAAGGCCAGACGCCACTGGTCGACTATACCGAGAAGCGATGCCACTACGAATTTCGCTGGTGGTATGAATACTCCGGCGGCAAGATGACCGATTGGGGCGCTCACCACGTCGACATCGCCACCTGGGCCATCGGCGCCGATCATTCCGGACCGATTTCGGTCGAAGGAACGGCCACGCATCCAAACATCCCCAACGGATACAACACCGCCATCGCGTTCAACGTTCTTTGCAAATACGCGGACGGCACCGAAGTCGTCATTCGACACGACACCGAAAACGGCATCACCTTCGAGGGCGAAAAGGGCACGTTCTTCGTCAGCCGCGGCGATCTAAGCGGCAAGCCGATCGATGAGCTCAAAGACCATCCGCTTCCGGAAGGCGCGGTCGAAAAGTTGTACGGCGGCAAACCGACAACGCACATGGCCAACTTTTTCCAGGCCCTCAAGTCGCGCAAGCAGCCGATTTCTGATGTGTTTACGCACCATCGCTCGATTACGACCTGCCATCTGGCAAACATCGCGATCCGGCTCGGCCGAAAGATCCAATGGGATCCGCAAACCGAACAGATCACCGGCGACTCGGAAGCCCACTCGTGGCAGTCGCGCCCGCAGCGGAAAGGCTACGAGATCGTCGCCTAGCCGGATTAGATGAATCGGCTGACGATGAGGGTGATGTTTTGGCCGCCGAAGCCGAAGCTGTTGGATAGCGCGTGGTCGCAGGTGGCTTGTCGGGCC
>JAYVCO010000043.1:0-16854 GCA_043749935.1 Planctomycetia bacterium | reverse complement strand
ATCGCTGCAGAAAATCGAACGAGAGCTTGCGAAGCTGGGTCCGGGGCTTCAGAATCCGGCTGAAGTGTGCCAGATGAATTTTGATCGTGGCGCGACTCGTCGGCTCAATTGACTGCCGTGCCGCCTGGTATTCCTGGAAGGCGTCCTGCAGAGTGAGTCGTTGAACCGCCGATGGCTTCTCCGTCCGCCGACCATCGGTCACGACGAAGGTGGCAATGTCCCCATCGTCAGGCAACGACAGTTCGCCACCTGCCAGCAGTTCGAGCTTACGCTCGACGCGACTAAGCAAATCCTGGGCCTCTCGTTCATCCTTGGTTTTGAGCGCGACCTGATGCTTCTGGCCAGCGTAACGGAAGACAATCCGGTAGCGGTCTCCGCGTATTTCGAGGGAAGCCATACGTAAACCTAATGCAAGTGCCACGCATGTCCCCAATCTGTCCCCAAACGGCTTTGAGGCCAAAGAAAAAGGACTTACGCAGTTATACGTAAGTCCTTAATATGAAACAAGTGCGGGAAACAGGACTTGAACCTGCACGGTGTTACCACCACTAGGCCCTCAACCTAGCGCGTCTGCCAATTCCGCCATTCCCGCGTCATGAGGCTACCTTCCGAGTCTACGGGTTTTGATCTCGGAGTCAAGGTAGGCAGTTTTGCTCTTCAAATGTTGTGGCCACTCGGCAAGTTCACCGTCGCCGCCGCTTGATGACCACTAAAACTCGATCGGCGTGCTCGGCGCCCGCGGCGCCTTGCAGGATTTGACCAGCAATTCCTGCCAATCGTCTGGCCGACAGATCCAAGCAGGTCTCGAGCGACGCGCTCAGCCGTTCGTCGAGCGCGGCGAGAACGGCCGGCCCTTGATCGGCCAGAAACGTAGTGCCGTACACCAGCAGCACTTCGCCGTGCGCGACGTCGGCCCGGATGTCTCGAAAACGCATCTCCTCGTTCAAGCCCACGGCCGGCGAAAGCTCGGTGACTGTTTCGCTTCCATTGGGTCCCACGCGCAACACGCGAACGGGGCCGGATGCGGCAAACTCGCAATACTCGCCATGCGCTCTGAGAATCGCCTGGAACAAGCCGGCGCAATCATTGCCGGCCGAACCGGTCCACAGAATCGAATTGGCTTTCTCCAACAATCGATGGGGGGTTTGGCAATCGGGCGCCTGTGCCCGAGCCGCCGCTCGCAGCGCCGAACTGATAAGAGCTCCGCCGACACCTGACTGCGTCGCATCGCCGGCCACGATCGCCAGACCATCGTTATTAACGCTGAACCAATCATAAAACGTGCCGCCGATCGGTCCGCAATGATGGGCATTGGCCGCGATTTCCCAGCCCTCGATCATCGGCACCGTGCTGGGCAACTGGGCGTCTTGCGATTGCTGAGCCGATCGCATTTGTTTCGTCTGGTCCCGCGTGGCCAGCGCCTCGTAAGCCAATACTTGGCGCTCCAAATCCGATGCAAGCCGGCCGGCCACGACCTCGACGATGTTCGTTTCGGCGTCGGAGAAATCGCGCGGGTTGCGACTGAAGATCCAAAGCGTGCCCAGCGGCATGGTCGCGCTTGACACTGGAACGCACACGCAAGAAGCAAAGTTTTCTTCCGGCACCTTCCAGTAACCGTGTAGTTCATCATCGGTCAAAACCACTGCATGGCCGAGCAGTGCTTCCAGATCGGCCATTGCGCCGCGGAGCGGTCGGGCTGGCGCCGTGAATCGTTGATACGGAAGTCCCCAGCTCGAGCGCAGCTTGAGCTCGGTCGTGGCAGGATCGAGCAGATAGAGGGCCGCCGCCTGGCAGCCGACTGCTTCGGCGCCCCCGCGCAACACGGCTTCGAGCCGCTCTCGCAATTGGGGCGACTCTTCGTCGCTCAGCGTGAGCGGCACACCCGTCGCTAGCTCGGCTTCGCGCTGCCAGAGCGCGCGGCGCGCGGCCAGCAGTTCGCCCCAAAGCTTGCCCACCGCGCCGGCCAATTCGCTGGCGACCGGCAAGGGCGTTCGATTGTTTTCTTTCGACGACGTCTCAGTTGAAAGAATCCTGATGTGCCTGGGAGAAGCTCCAACGCCCGGATTGACCGGGGCAGACCACATCAGGTTCGATTTCGCACTGGGTATCGATCCGATCGAGGTTTCGAGCGGCCAGCCAGTGGCCTGCTCGAAGGCTCGACAAACTTCATGGATGCTAGCCAGGTCTTCGGCCTGGGCCGCTGGCGGTTCCGTGATACTATCGGTTACTAGCTTCAGATAACTGGGTATTTGTTTATTCACGGGTGTGCAGCGGAATGGACCTTCGGTGGCAAAGTCCTTTCCGTGACATGCTTTGAGCCAAGAGGAACGAAGGCCAGATATCCCGGCCTGAGCCGACTTCAGGCCATCGGCCGGATTGCCCAATCCTCAAACTCATCCGTGAGCGGCAAACTTTACATCGGCAGTCACGCACTCGCCGCTAGAGAATCAGTTGCGGAAACTCTATGCGAGCAGCGGGCCAATCCGCCACGCAAACCGGCCCTGCATATTAGCCGGTCGGAAAAACCGGCACAGAAGGTAGCCTATGCCTTGCGCGGCATGACAGGCGCGAATGGCGACCGCCAGCGTCTTACTTCCGCCGGAACAGTCGTTTGATTTCTTCGAGCGCGCGGCCCAGCCGTTCGACCTCGGCCGGCGTGTTGTAGAAATAGAAACTGGCCCTGGTACTGGCATTCACTCCTAACCGCTTGTGCAATGGCATGGCGCAATGATGGCCGGCCCGCACGGCTATGCCCTGACGATCGAGCAATTGAGCGATGTCGTGAGCGTGAACGCGATCGATCGTGAAACTGACGATCCCCGAGGTTCGCTCGGGTGCGGGACCGAGAAACCGGATTCCGCCAATCGACCGCAGCATGTCATGAGCCTGGACGCATAGTTTCTGTTCGTGCGCGTGGATGGCTTCCATGCCAATCTCTTGCAGATAATCGATGGCCGCACCCAGCCCGATGGCAGAGACGATCGGCGGAGTGCCGGCTTCGAACTTGGCTGGCAGCTCGGCCGGCTCGAAACCCGAGGTGGTCACACGGCTGATCATGCTGCCTCCGCCCAAAAACGGTGGCATGGCTTCGAGCAGTTCGCGGCGGCCGTAGAGCACGCCCACGCCCGATGGTCCGAGCATCTTGTGACCGCTGAAGACCAGAAAATCGACGGCCAGCGCCTGCACGTTGGTCTTCAGGTGAGGCACGCTCTGCGCCGCATCGACCAAAACCAACGCGCCGGCCGCGTGCGCCTGAGCGATGAGTTTCTCCAGCGGATTGACCGTGCCGAGCACGTTGGAAATCGCGGTAACGGCAAACAGCCGGGTGCGCGGAGTCAAAAAGCTTTCAAGTTGGCCTAGCGCCAACTGCCCGTCATCGGTAATGGGCAGATAACGCACCGTGGCGCCAGTGCGGGCTGCCGCTTGTTGCCACGGCACGATGTTGGCGTGGTGCTCCATTTCCGTCAGCAGGATTTCGTCGCCCGGCTTGAGATTGGCATCGCCCCAACTGCGTGCCACTAGATTGATGCTCTCGGTCGTGCCGTGCGTGAAAATGATTTCTTCGCGCGACGGGGCACCGATGAACGTCTGAACCTTGCCGCGCGCCTCTTCGTATAAGTCCGTGCTCTGATCGCTCAGCCAATGAATTCCACGGTGCACGTTGGCATAGTGCTTCTCGTAGGTGTCCACGATGGCTTGGATCACCTGGCGCGGGCGCTGAGTTGTGGCCGCGTTGTCGAGATAAGCCAGAGGCACGCCGCTCTTGCCAGGGCCCGCGTGTAGAATCGTCGAGAGAATCGGGAAATCGGCTCGAATTTCATCCGCGTCGAATTTCATCCGGCCGTCGGATTTCATCGCATCCTCAATTCAACTCGTACTTGACGAGTTGTCGCTGCCCGCCGGTACGGGCGAGTAGATTGCCGACTGCAAGACTCGCCAGCAAAGCAGGCAGCACTTCTGTCGATTCGGCGTCAACTTGGCTTCGAAGAGTTTGAGCATGTCTTGGGCGGTGAATTGCCTGACCACTTCGACGCTTTGGCCATTGATCTGCTCGATCAGCATCGAAGCCGAAGCCTGGCTAATGCAGCATCCGTCGCCACTGAAATACGCGTCGCGAATCGCTCCATCCATGTCGATTGACAACTCTACGCGCACCATGTCGCCGCAAAGTGGATTCTCGCCTTCGTGCGCATGTGTGGCCGCTGGGCACGCTCCGCGGTGGAACGGCTCTTCGTAGTGATCCAGAATGCGCTGCTGATAAAGTTCGTCTTCGTCGAGTGGCATAGAGAGAGTGTAGCCAATGAATGCAAGTGGCAAGCAAATCGCCTAGCCGTGCGGCTCTCGCGCTGGCCCCATGTTCAAGTCTATGTCGCGTGGTCAATCTGAACAAGTTGACCGCGGGCAGTGATGCGGGGATCTAATACCGGCTTTGGCGTGCAATCCACGCAAAATACAGGTGCCACTGGACGGCATTGTTAACAGCCGAACAGTGGCACAAGTTTTATTACGACCGCAATATCAATGCGTTCGCAGCCTATTCTGGCAAGCGATCGCGATTGACCAAGGGGAAATCTCCGGTACAGGCCTTCATGAACTCGACCAGGTCCTGTTTGTCCTGGGGCGTGAGATTAAGCTTTTTGATCTTGTCGCTCAAAGCCGGGTTGGGGTGTCCGCCCTTGGCATACCACTCGACGACTTCCTCGAGCGTTTTCTGGCCGCCATCGTGCATGTAGGGGGCCGACAGCGCGACGTTGCGAATCGTGGGCGTCTTGAAAGCGCCGTGATCCTTTGCGTCTTTGCTGACTTCCTCGCGACCGATATCCGGCTTCTCCTTGTCCATGCCGACGCCGATATTGTGGTACTTTTCGTCCGTCAGATTTGCTCCCACGTGGCAAGCAGAGCAGTTTGCTTTGTCGGTGAAATACAATTCTCGTCCACGCTTGGCGCTGTCTGACATCGGGTGAGCTTTGGCTTCCTCCGCGACCTGCTGATACTTGGCGTATTGATCGGCGTCGTCTTTCAAGTCTTCCGGATCAATCTTCTCGAAAGGCCGGAACCGTTCGTAGTAATCGAACGGCGAAGGCCCGGTGACGATCGCACGCTCGAAGCTGGCCAGCGCCATGCCGACGGCGTCGATGTCGGCTTTTCCGAAGATTTTCTCCAACTGCAGCTTGTAACCGGGAATCCCTTTCAGGCATTCCGCGCAAGCATCGTGCGTGTTTCCCATTTCAATCGGATTGGCGATTGGTCCGACGGCCTGCGCCTCGAGCGAACCGGCGCGGCCGTCCCAGAACTGAGCACCCGAAAGAATCCGGTTGTAGCTGACCGGCGAATTGCGGCCGCCCATTTGGCCTTGAATACCCACTCCAAACTGCGTGTGTTTGGCGAACCCTTCGTCGGGATGGTGGCAGCTTGAGCAGCTCACGGTGCGGTCGGACGAGAGCCGATTGTCGAAGTAAAGTTGTCTTCCCAATTCGATCTTGGCCCGAGTCAACGGGTTCTTGTCGAGGCCCTGGATTTGGGCCGTCCCGGCTGCCAGCCCCAAGGGCAACTCGATATCGAGCGTTTCGTGATTGCGAGGATCGTTCAACCACGATTCGATCTCAGCTAGCTTGAGCGGGCCTTCGCCGGGAATGCCGGCGGTCAACTCGGGCGATCCGAGCTTCACCTTGTTGCTCGTGGCGGCATCTTCGGCCTTGGCGGTTGCGCCAGCGTCGGCTTTCGGCGACTTTGAATTCGACGGCTGGCAGCCGGCCATCGTTAGCACGACGCCGGTCAGCAGCGCACACGCGTATAGAAACCTGGGTGCATGGCTCATCGTTGTCTATCTCCTGCGTTTGCCGCCGGCCGCTTCGACCGGAGGTTTAAGATCGGTGGGCAAGAAGAACTTGTCGTACAGTAAACCGGCAATGGCCCCGCCCGCGAGCGGTCCCACGATATACATCCAAAGATAAGACATGTCGCCCGTGGCCAGGGCTGGACCAAACGTGCGCGCCGGGTTCATGCTGGCCCCAGTTAGGGCTCCGCCGATAAGGATATCCATGGTCAGCACCAACCCGATGGCAATGCCGGCCATGTTGCCGTTGCGGCCATGCACGCCGGAAGCAAAGACGGCAATCACCAGGAAGAAGGTCAGCACGCCTTCCAACACAATGACCTTCGCCGATTCGTGGTCTTTGGTCAGAGTGCCAATGGTCGAGCCCAAGTCCGATCCGGGCAGAACCGTTTCAAGCAGCCATTTCAGCAAGTAGGCAGCGATGGCCGCTCCCAGGAACTGGGCGACCCAATAGGCAATCGCCTTGGGCCACTCCATCCGCCCTGTCACGGCAATACCGAACGTAACCGCCGGGTTGACATGCGCGCCCGAGATGCTGCCCCACGCGTACACGATCACCATCAGGGCCAAACCGTGAGCCAGCGCGACGGCCACGATTCCGCCCCCGCTGGTCGCGGCCAAAGCGCCAGCTCCAGCCCCGATGAAGACGAGGGTAAATGTGCCGATCAGTTCCGCCAGCACCGCTTTAATGTCCATGGCGTCGCCAGGAATTAGTGGGAAGGTCAAGGGACGAAGGCGTTTACGAGACTCGCTCGAAGTATATCAATAATCATTCTTGCTTCAAGACCCTCGATAATCTTCACGCAGGGCCCGAACTAGCTCGCCATATCAACCGAGAATCTTGGGGCTGACGAACCAGCGCAATTCACCCTGACCGGCCACGATTTCGTCGTCGAAACCGATCGCGGCCACGGCTCCCTTGGCAAATACGATGGCGCCAGGGCGACTGCCGACAAGCAACGCGGCCATGTCGTCGACATCCGGGGCGTGCCCTACCCAGGCGATTTCCTCAGCGCCTTGCTCATTGGACCACGCGACAAGAGCCCCCAGTTGGCCGCCCGGTTTCAGGTCATCCAGCTCGACCAGCTCTGGCGGCGGACAGAGTCGATCCACGATCACGTCGGCCGTTTGCCGACAGCGGACGAACGGACTCGTGGCCACCAGTGAGGGCGCGAAGCCGCGTTGGCCAAGCTTCTTGACCGAGCGGCGAAAACGTTTGCGCCCTTTGGTAGTCAATGGGCGCAAAGAGTCATCGCGATACCGCGGATCGCCATGTTGACCGGCGTAGGCGTGCCGCACGATATAGAGCAACATGAGGATCCTCGATGGGGTCAGTGATGAAAATGTTGACTTAGCGAACTCGCCACAGCACTCGATCGGCAATGCCCAACTCGAGCTGCGCTTCTTGAATAGCGTCCCGAAATCGTTTGGCGTCGAGAGGGTAACCGGCCGTGGGAGCCAACTCTGGCACGCGCGTGCACCAAAAGTCATTAAACGCGCGCATCGCCAACTCGCGCAAATACTTGGAGGTCATCGACGCCAGCGCCGCGGGCATGAAGGCCTCGCCGCCCGCGCGAAATCGCACTTCGATCCGTCGCTCGGGCGGTCCCCAACGATAGATACTTTCCGCGGCCCCTTCGCTATGCACTTCGATCAGTGGTTCGGGAAATTGCTGTTGAAGCAGTCTGCCATAGTGATTGCGGCCGCCATGTTTGTCGCAAACGATGAGCGCCGGGCCATCGCAGTGCGCTAACATTTCGGCAATGAGACCGAGCGTGATTCTGGAGAGCGTTTCGGCTTTGTTGCCAAGGTCGTCGTTCGATTGATTGAACTGCTCGGGGAACACGGCCTTGCTTTGGAGTGCCACGAGGCGAACGCCAGCGCGCTCGAAGCCCCGCCGCAGCTTCGGCACGAGTTGCCCCAGGTCTTCCAGGTCGGCCGCCATCGGCAGACGCAAATCGTAGCCCTCGTGCCAGGGCAGACGGGGTAAATCGACGAACGAGGCTTGATCCAACAATTGCCAGATATCCAACCAATCGTCGGGGCAATGATCCACCAACGCCAACGCCGCCAACACGCCCCGCTCAAGCGCGCCAAGTCCGCGGCCGGGCGAGTAGAGGATTTTGGAATCGGCGATCGCGAGCCGACCCGTGTCTCCGCGCCGCGTCAACGACTTGCAAATCACGCTCTTGAGCCGCTGGTAGAGGTTGTCGCTCGTCGAGCTGTCATCCACCCACCAAACCGATGCCGAGATGACCAACGGGCCCAAGTTAGGCGCATATCCGGCTTCGTCCGTGCCGATCAGATAGGGCATGTTCGTGTGCTCTTTGACCGAGACCTTCAGAATTTCCCACGCAGGATCAATCGACAGATGGTATCCGCATCGCTTGCTTCGGCAGTATACCAGCCCGGCCGAGTTGCTCAACGACCGGGCAGGCAGGGAGTATCTCGTTTGCTGGGGCACTGTGCCAGTTTGGAGCAATGCTAGTTTGGAACGATGATTCGAGCATGGTACGATTGCGTCCGAACCGGTCGTGCTTCCCTGCAATACGATCGAATTCCGCCGCTGGCCAGGGACTTTTTGGGGATCGAAATGCGCTATTTTCTTTGCATCGCGTTAGCACTCATTCTCAACTGCAGTATTTGCGGCCAGGCCCGGGCCGACGCGCTAGAGCGAATGGGTATGGAAAAACTGCGCGCCACGCATCAGAAAGTCGAAGCTCTCAAAAAGGAACTGCGAAAAGTCACGCTGGCCAGTGGATATGACGACGTGCGAACCGTACTGCACGTTCACTCAGCCTTCTCCCACGACAGTCGCGGCTCGCTCGAGGAGATCGTGGCGGCCGCCAAACAAGCCGGCGTACGGGTCATCATGTTCAGCGAACATCCGTCCAAATTCTCCGATTATGTCAACGATGGTCATCGCGGATTGAAGGACGGAGTGCTGCTGATTCCTGGCGCCGAAACCGAGGGTTTCTTGGCTTATCCGAATCGCAGCATCCAAAAGCAATCGTGCGAGGGCCCTCAAGGATTTGCCGACCTCGTGCATGGTACCGATGGCTTGCTGTTTCTTTGCCACCTGGAAGAGCGGTTGGATTGGGACATCGAATTCCTCACGGGCAGTGAAATCTACAACGTCCACGCCGACTTCAAAGATGAGACGCGTTTTGTAGCGGCTCTCTTCTCGCCCTTGACGTTGCTCGGACTGGTTCCGGCGCTCAAAGAATATCCACAGGAAATGTTTGCCGCGTTGCAGGATTATCCCGCCGATTATTTGCAGCGGTGGGACGCCTTGTGTCAAAAGAGGCGCCTGACAGGCGTCTCGGCCAACGACGCACACCACAACCAGGCATTTCGCGCGCGACTCACGGCAACAGGCAAAGTGCAATTGGAAGACGCCCTCGGCAAGCAGTTGGTGCAACTGGATCCTGAAAAACTCCCCCTGCTCAAGCCACTCTTGGGCGACAAAAAGCCGGGCGACATGGTGTTCGAGCTCGATCTGGATCCCTACTCGCGCAATTTCCGCCATGTCAGCACTCACCTGTTGTTGCGCGAAGTGAACGAAGTGGCGGTTCGGCAAGCGCTCAAGGAAGGTCGAGCTTACGTGGCGTTCGATTGGATGGCCGACCCCACCGGTTTCGTTTTTCGTGCCGACCGCCTCGACAACAAATGGCCGATGGGCAGCGAAGTAACGGGATATCATGACTTGCGTTTGCGAGCCGAAGCACCCTTGGCCGGCACCATGAAATTGCTTCGCAATGGAGAGGTCATCCTCGAGAAAAAGGATGCAGCCAGCATCGACGTCCCGGCCGATCAGCCGGGCAATTATCGAGTGGAAGTCTGGCTCGCGCTGGCCGGCGAACCACGTCCCTGGGTTCTTTCGAATCCGATCTATGTCCGGGACAAATAGCTTTTTTCGCTTTTCCAGCGTTCTAATCGACGCCTAACAAGCGCCGCTCGGGACTAGACCAAGTCGAGCGCAGCCAGCTACGATGGATGGTTCAGGGTCGAGGTCAGTGCGCGCGGCCGAAACACGCCAATCCGCCGCGTCAAAGGGGTAATGAGGGAGTGCATGACAACCGCGTTGCAGAGCCTCGTGGCCGACTTGGAAGCGAACATCGGCCAAGTAGTCTTGGGTAAGTCCGAAGTCGTGCGGCTGTGCGTCGTGGCACTATTGGCCGGCGATCATTTGTTGCTCGAAGACGTTCCTGGTGTGGGAAAAACGTTGATCGGCAAGGCCCTGGCCAAGAGTATCTCGGCCAGCTTTTGCCGAATTCAATTTACGGCCGATTTGCTGCCCAGCGACATCACCGGCGGCAACGTCTTCAACCCGCAGACCGGTCAATTCGTCTACACGCGCGGCCCGATTTTTGGCAACATCATCCTGGCCGATGAAATCAATCGAACGCCGCCGCGCACTCAAAGCGCGCTGCTAGAGGCGATGAGCGACGGCCAGGTGACCGTCGATGGCCAAACCTATCCGCTGCCGCATCCGTTCATGGTCATCGCGACCCAGAACCCTTTTGAATTCGAAGGAACTTACCCGCTACCGGAAAGCCAACTCGATCGGTTCTTGCTCCGCATTGCCGTTGGCTATCCGGACCGCGAAGACGAATTGCAAGTGCTTGCTAGTCACCGTATCGGCGAACCGGTCGACAAGTTGCAGCACGTGGTTGATGGCCAGCAAGTCATCGCTCTTCAGCAGGCCGTGCGCCAAGTGAAGATGGACGATAGCATCAACTCGTACTTACTGGATATAGTCGATGCGACCCGGCAGTGTGAAGAGTTGCGGGTGGGAGTCAGCACTCGCGGTGCGCTCTGCTTATATCGCGCGAGTCAGGCCTTGGCCCTGGTCGAAAACCGGGACTTTGTGATTCCCGACGATATCAAGCGTCTGGCCGTGCCAGTGCTGTCACACCGCGTGATTGCCAAAGGGTTCCTGCAAGGCACGAATCGCCCGGCGCTCGAAACGCTGATCACGAGACTGGTCGACAACGTCGCCGTGCCTCGCTAGTCGAGTGATTGGAAGCAAACTGTTAGAATGAACATCGATCACCCGAAATGCTCCTGTTGAATGGTTCGCGGTATTCTCGATGGCTCGCCAACGGCAAATCAGAATCGGTCGTGAAGGCGTCTATTACAGCCTGGTGCTCTTGGCCGTGCTAGTTGGCGCAACGGTGCGCCAATTGAACTTGCTGATGCTAGTCGGCAGTATGCTGGCCGGGCCGCTGTTGTTCAGCTTGATTTACGGCCGCTTGGCACTGCGCCGCATTGCCGTCAAACGCAAGCTACCTCCTGATCTGCGTGCCGATCAACGATTGATGGTGGATATCAGCGTGACTAACTGTCGTCGCTGGATCGGGATTTGGACCATCGAAGTCGAAGACAAGGTTGAACGACACGATACCGCGCAGCCCGAGCACGGTGCGGTCACGGTCGGCGTCTTCTATCCACATATCGCCGCGCGCGAGACCAAACAGGTCTCTTACCAAGGACATCTGCCGAGGCGCGGACGCTACGATTTCGGTCCGTTGCGCATCTCAACACGCTTTCCGTTGGGGTTGATCCGCCATAGCTTGATTCTCGACCAGGATGACGCACTGCTGGTGCATCCGAAACTTGGCCGGCTCAGCCACGATTGGGCTGAGGTCGTGCACGAAAATCCAATGGGCACTCAGCGAATGCAGCGGCGCGGTTTGCTCGAGGCGGACTTCTATGGATTACGCGACTGGCGCCCTGGCGATAGCCGCCGATCGATCCACTGGCGTACCTCAGCTCGCCGCGGTTCGCTCGTGGTCCGCCAGTTTGAACAGCGTCGCAGCCAGGATTTGGCTTTGCTGGTCGATCTCTGGCAGCCATCGAGTCCCGATGCGCAACATCTGGAAAACGTCGAGAAGGCCGTCAGCTTCGCGGCCACCGTCATCGCCGACGCATGTCGCCAGTCGGGCCGAAATCTGATGCTGAATCTGGCCGCCGCTACGGCCGTGCATCGTGCTGGCACGGCATCCCCCTTTTTTTTCCGTGAGCAGATGGACTTGCTCGCGCTGGTGGCGCCGCACTCGGAGCCGCGACTTCCGCCGTCGCTGGGCCATGCGTTGGCGCTGGTCAGCCTGTCGACCCCGACGCTGCTGATCAGTACGCGCCCGATCGAATGGGAATCGCTTCGCGCCGCTGCCGCCGAGCGAGACGTCGAACTGGCTAGACGCCAGTTGCAATGTATTGATGTGGGAAGTGAAGAATTGACCCGCTACTACCAGGATTAGCCACTTTCTGGGTGCCTCAAATGCGATCGTTGCAGATCGAGCACGTCGTCCAAATCCTGATTGCGGTGCTAATCGTGCTGGCCACGATGCTCTTGGGCATCGGCGACCGCTCGCCCACGCTCACGCTGGTTTCGCTCGTTGTGCTGCTGGTTTCCGCGTACGTGACGGACCTGAAAAAGCTGTTTTGCCTAAGCCAGCCAATGGCCAACCTGATGGCGGTCGGTGTCGTCGCCGTGGCCGCGGCCAACGCATACCATGTGGACCGGCATGGCCAAATGATCGCCGTGGCTAACTTACAGTCCTATTTGCAATATGTTTTGCTCTTTCAGTCCAAGACATCGCGTGTCTATTGGCAATTGGCGCTCTTGAGCTTAGGGCAGGTTGCCATCGCTTCCACGCTAGTACCCGGACCATTGTTCGGTGTCATGTTGCTATTGTATTTGTTGGCGGGTACTACGACTTTTGCGCTCTTGCAGTTGCAAAGGGAGTCGGCGCGAAATGAATTTTCACGTCACGTGGCTCATGCTGCTTCGGTCTCAAGCCAAACGCTGCCGGCGCCCGCGGACATGCGAACTCCGCTGCTGTACGGGAACACGGCGACAAGCACCTGGGCGGTTGGCTGGGGCTTGTTGCAGCAAGGTGCTCTCATTGGTCTGGTCACATTGTGCGCAACGTCGCTGATCTTTTTCTTTTTGCCGCGATGGAATATCCAGAACCGTCAGCAAGACAACAGCGAATCGCTGCGATCGATCGGATTTTCCAAGAAAGTAACACTGGGCGAACTCGGCGAAGTCGTTCACAACGCCGACCTCGTCATGCGCGTGCAGTTTTTTCGCGGGCTCAGCAGGCTACCCTTCAAACTAGTCGGCGAACCGCTGTTTCGCGGAACGGTTGTGGACCGTTACGATGGCCGTTCATGGACTCAAACCGAAAACCGCAACTCGGTCATGCTTCCGATCGAAAAGAGAATGCCCTATGTCCGCCAGCGGATCACGGTCGAACCGTTGGATGTGCCCGAGCTATTCTGTATTTTTCCAGTGTTTGCCCTAGAACAGGAACCGAAGCTGCGCATCGACAACAACGGCGATCAACTCTCGCGGCTCAGCGAGTATCGCGGTGAGCAATTGGAATTCGAAATTGCCACGACCGGCATTGTCAATCACACACAGCAGACCTACCAGCCGTGTGAAGATGCGCTGAACGACGAGTCCGTGGACGATCTCTTGCAGATGCCCCAATCTCTAACCTCGCAAGCAACCTCACTTCCTGGACTGCGGCAAATGGCCGATCGTGTGCTGGCGGAAAAAAATATCAACCCCGGCGATCGAGTGGCCGCCGCCAAAGCGCTCAGCGATTGGTTTCATCTCTCGGGTGAGTACTTTTACAGCCTCGAAGCTCAGGAGCGGGACCGAGAACTGGATCCCTTAGAGGATTTCGTCACGAGGCACCGCTCGGGACATTGCGAGTATTTTGCCGGCGCGCTGGTCATGATGCTCCGCAGCCAAAGCATTCCTTGCCGCATGGCAATCGGGTTCAAAGGAGGCGAATGGAATTCGGTCGGCTCGTACTACCATGTCCAACAATTGCACGCACACACCTGGGTCGAGGTTTACTTGGGGTCGAGCGATATTCCGCCGGACGCTTTTGCACGCGATGATGAACAGCCGCCGGCCGCCTGGCTCACTCTCGACCCGACCGAGGGCACTCATGAGGGAAGCCAGGATGAAGAACAGGGACTTTTCATCAAGTTGCGTCAATATCTCGATTACGGCCAGGTGCTCTGGAATAATTACATCGTCGGTTTAAACTCGAATCGCCAGCGGCAAGGAATTTACGATCCGCTGGCCCAAGGCTGTAGCGCCGCGGTCGAAAACCTGGTGAGCCCCAAGGTCTGGCAGGCTCGGTTTCAGGCCGTCTACCGCTCGCCTGTCGGAACATTTTGGGAGTGGTACCGACGGCACTGGTTCAGTTGGCCGGGCGGGCTGATGGCGATTGGTTTTTCGCTGCTCGTGGCGGCCTTTTACCTGTCCGGTCGATGGCTCGCCAGGCGGTTGCGCCGGCTGATTGGTCGAGGAAGGTTCGCACTGGATCCGCCGGTGCATATCATCTACCGCCGACTCGAAGCAGCCTTGGGCAAGCAAGGTTTCCAGCGCAAAACAACACAAACGGCCTACGAGTTTGCACTTGCCGTGGGTGGAGATTTGGCTGAAAACCTCGAACACCGCCGCGTCGCGCATTTGCCGCGGCGCATTGTCGAAGCCTTCTACCGCGTTCGCTTCGGCGGCCGGACCCTAGACAACTCGGAAGCCGCTGCGGTAGAACATGCCCTGGTCGAATTGGAGCTCGCGCTGGGACGACCCCATTGAACTCGGCACTATAAGTTGAGCCGCTGCCAAGGCTATTGGCGGCATAGAGTGCGGTCTGAATCCTGCCGCACACTCCAAGGTCGAGCTCTCTCGGTTGATTTTTCGCATCCGCAGACCAGTGGTCCGCAACTCCTTACTGGGAATGATTTGTCGTTATGAAAATTGGGTTGGTTGGCTATCAAGGGTCGGGCAAGAGCACGCTGTTCGAGTGGCTCACTGGGGTTAAAGCCGACCCGGCATTGGCACATGCCTCGCAAAGTGCCATGGCAGCGGTTCCAGAATCGAGGGTCGAATCTCTCTGCACCATCTATCACCCCAAAAAGATCACGTTGGCATCACTGGAACTGGTGGATACAGCCGGTTTGAGCCGCACTCACGAAGGCAATGCGACACGGTTGGCGCAGATTCGGGAGGCCGGCTGTCTGGTGCTGGTCGTCGGCGCTTTTGATCGCGGAAGTAATCCGCTGGCCGACGTGGCGAGCTTCGACGAAGATTTTCTACTGGCCGATTTGGAAATCGTCACCGGCCGCGTCGAACGATTGCGAGAAAGCGTGAAAAAACCCAAGCCGAATCGCGATGCGGAACAAGTCGAGTTGGCCGCGCTTGAACCGCTGTTGGCCAAGCTGGAAGCGGGCACTCCGTTGTACGCGGCGCAAATGAGCGAGGACCAATTGAAAGCCACTCGCTCGTTTCGGCTCTTAACTGAAAAGGCTAAGCTCGTGCTAGTCAATGTCGCCGACGACGAAGCGGATCCTGAACGGTTTGTTCGCGAATTGGCCGGGCGCACGCCGCCCGTGCGAGCCTTGGCCGTACCGGCAGGTTTGGAACTCGAACTAGCGCGGATGAGCCCAGAAGATCGCGAAGCTTTCCGGGCGGAGATGGGCATTGCCGGGTACGATCGCGACTCGCTGTTGCGCACACTCCTCGAAGCTTCGGGACAGATGCTGTATTTCACGGCCGGCGAAAAGGAGGTCCGCACCTGGATGCTGCGCCAAGGGGGCACCGCCCTGGAAGCCGCGGAAAACATTCACTCCGACCTGGCCCGCGGCTTTATCCGCGCCGAGACGATGAACTGCGAAGACCTGGTCCGTTTGGGGAGCGAGCGCGAAATCAAAGCCAAGGGCCTGGTGCGCCAAGAGCCGAAAGATTACGTCATTCAGGACGGAGATATCCTGAACATCCGCTTTAGCGTCTGACGAACTGATTATGCGAGCAGTTCTTTGACGACCCGTCCTTGCACGTCCGTCAGCCGAAAGTCACGGCCGGCGTTGCGGTAGGTAAGCTTCGTGTGATCAAATCCCAGCAAGTGCAAGAGCGTGGCGTGCAAATCGTGTACGTGGACTTTATTTTCTACGGCGGCAAAGCCGAACTCATCGGTTGCTCCGTGCGCGTATCCCCCACGCACTCCGCCTCCGGCTAGCCACATTGAAAACCCGTAGTGGTTGTGGTCGCGGCCGCTGAGTGCGGGCAGTTCGGCCACCGGAGTGCGGCCAAACTCGCCGCCCCACATCACCAGTGTGCTGTCGAGCAGGCCGCGCGATTTCAGATCGGTCAGAAACGCCGCGATCGGACCATCCCAATCGCCCGCCAACCGCCGATGTTCCTTTTCCAAATTGTCGTGATTGTCCCAGGGCTGGCCGGCCCCGCTCCAGACCTGCACGAACCGCACACCTCGCTCCAACAGCCGGCGCGTGATCAGCAATTGCCGGCCCTGTAGTCCCGATCCATAAAGCTCGCGCATCGATTGCGGTTCGCGGCCGATGTCGAACGCCTCAGCCGCTTCGCCCTGCATGCGATAAGCCAGTTCGAACGACTGGATTCGACTTTCGAGTTGCGAGTCTTGCTGTCGCGCTTGCAAATGGCGCTTGTTGAGATTCTGCACAAGGTCCAGTTGCTTGCGTTGATCGGCGGCCGACGTGGCTGTGTTCTGGATGTTCTCGATCAACTTGGCCACTTCCTCGTGTTTGGTATCGATGTACGTGCCTTGATACGCACCCGGCAGAAAGGCGGCTCGCCAGTTTTGCGTCGCGACGATCGGATAGCCACCTGGACACATGGCGATGAAGCCGGGCAGATTCTGATTTTCCGAACCCAGCCCGTACGTGACCCACGAACCAAAACTGGGCCGCGGCAACCGGCCATCGCCACAGTTCATCAGCATCAGCGACGGCTCGTGATTGGGCACGTCTGCCGCCATCGAACGGACGACGCACATGTCGTCAATGTGCTGGGCCGTTTTGGCAAACAGCTCGCTCACTTCGATGCCACTTTGTCCATATCTGGCAAATGTGAAAGGGGACCGCATGGCCGCGCCAGTTTTTCGTTCGGTGCGCAAACTCGCTCCCTTAAGCGGCTGGCCGTGGTACTTATCCAAAAGCGGCTTGGGATC
>JAYVCO010000042.1:0-11290 GCA_043749935.1 Planctomycetia bacterium | reverse complement strand
GTGGCGTCCATGCCTGGTTCTCCTGGGTATGGGTAAAAAGCCGGTCTTCCGGCCCACCACCAGTTTCGCCGATTCCGCCGCCTTCACCAACACTGACTTGGCGCTGTAGTACTAACCACTATCCACCAACCACTAACCCCTTCTCCTCCTTCTCCGCCACATCGCCAAACCGGCCAATCCAATCGCCGCGAGCACCAAACTCGAAGGTTCGGGCGCAGGCCTCGTGTCGAACTCCATACCGTACCACGAGCCTTGCAGCGTGTAGGCCAATGACTGCAACGGCACTCCGGCCTGGCTGAACTGATGCAGCGTGAAAGTGTTGTCGCCCATCCACAGCGTTCCATCGATGGGGTCGAGTGCCAGACCAACGCTGCCGAGGATTCCCGAGTTGAAAGTGCTCAATAATGTTCCGCCATGCGTGTAATGGGCGACGGCATCGGGGCCGCCCCATTCGGAAATCCAAAAGCTTCCGTCGACGGCATTCATCGTGATCCAACCGGCCTGGGGCAAGTTGCCACCCGCATTGAAGATCGCCACCGGGCTGGCCCAATTGCGATCGAACTGGAGCACGTCGCCGGTCGTGTAGTTGACGCTGTAATTGAAGCTTCCATCGGACGTGCCATCGTGAAGCTGTGAGTTGAAGATATTGTTGGTGTATGGGCCGCCGCCAAGAACATTGCCCGCCAAATTGAATTGACCGCCCTGGTTGGTATCGGAGTAGCCCATCGTGCGGACGTCGCCCGACACGGCGATATCGATGCCCAGCGGATAGCCCGTCGAGAAAGAGTTTTCGCTCACGCCCTGGATCAGGTCCAGGCCCGTCGTCGTGCCGCCAGCAAACTCGCCATAGTTGGTGACATAAAGAGTGCTCGTGGGTCCAACCGCGGCCAGCGCTCGACCCGCTTCGAGCGCAATCAGAGCCGAGGACAGAAGCAAGATAAACCGTGATGTGGTCATGAGCGTACCCCCGAAAAACAAAGTTCACTGTGACACTAAGCCGTCAAAAATGATCGATTCGGCGGCCTCGAAAACCAATTTGAAAACCGCAAGATCAAGGCAGTCATCTAAAGCTTCGCGCCCCGGCACTAGAGTAGACTCAGCAGCCGGCAATAGCAATCAATTTGCAGGATGTTCGAGCTCTTCACTACTCACCACCTACTACCCATTAACCGCTTTGCCCCAAAAGACTGCCTCCGACGGGCCGCCAACGGCGGCTGGTGATTTACGCAATGGCTCGCGTTCTGGAGCTCGCCAATAGCAATCAGAAGAATGAAAAGCCGGGTGATCCGGCATCTTCTCACGCGATACGCCGAGAGCGGCTTTGCTTCGTTCGCCGCCCGAGTGTTCAAGGGGTTGCCATCGGCCGTCTGCCACCCAAACGGAGCGGCATCCAGGTGGACCGATCGAGCGTCGATTGTACCTCGACGGGTACGTACCCGACGCTGAACCATTATCTTCGGTTTTTATTGCCGCCGATAGACAAAATGGCAGTCCTGGTGGATCAGGATACCAGAGAGGAAGCGTTCGATGACCAGAAACTCACCGCCGGAGTTCGATGAGGTACTATTCGAACGCCTGATTGCGCAAGACCGCCAAGCGTTGGTCGCCATCGCAAACGCTGTCGTGCGCGATCCTCACGAAGCAGAAGATATCGTGCAAGAGACGATCGCCGCCGAGTGGCAGCGACTGCCGGCAAACCAGGCTTCGCCAGTAATCATCAGGGCCCAACGGGGTTTGCCATGGTTAGGCCGGTTGGCTGGCCGAAGTTGGCGACGGGCTGGAGAGCACGGAAAGCAGCTTGTCGAATTCGATCGGTTTGACCAGGTGATCGTCGAAGCCCGCGGCTCGCGAGCGCTTGCGATCCTCGGGTTGTCCATAGCCCGACAGCGCGATAAACCGAACATTGGCAAATTGCAGTTCGGACCGCAACGTTTGCGCGACCCGGTAGCCATCCAAACCTGGCAGCCCCAGATCGAGCAGCACCACGTCGGGCGCGAACGATCGCGCGACGTCCAGCGCTGAATGTCCGTCGTGGGCAACCGTCGAAGTATGTCCTTTGCGACTGAGCAAGCTTGAGATACTGGTCGCCGTGTCGACGTTGTCATCCACAACCAGAATCCTCATCAGAGGCAGCATGGTTTGGTCACTCGCCGGCGCTGCCAGTTCGGCAGGACGCTGTTGCGTGAGTGGTAGGACGACGGTAAATTCGCTGCCGCAGCCCAGCCCATTGCTCTTTACCGAGACTCGCCCGCCGTGCATTTCGGTCAGGCGGCGCACGACGGTCAGGCCGATACCGAGTCCTCCCTGCGAGCGGTCGAGCGACTGATCGACCTGCGTGAAAAGTTCGAACACTCGCGGCAGCATTTCCGACGGAATTCCGATTCCGGTGTCTTGAACTTTGAATACGGCCTGGCCATCCGAGGGATACGCGCGGACCGTGATCTTTCCGCCCTCTTGAGTGTATTTCGCGGCGTTTGTCAGCAAGTTCACCAGAATCTGTTCGACCCTAGTCGGATCGACATAAAGCGGCATCGGTTCGCTCGAAATCTCCCTCGACAGCTCGTGGCTGCGGCCTTCAATGAGCGGGTGAGCAGTGGCAAGTGCGCGCTGCACGATGGCCGCGCCTTCGATGAACTCATTCTTGAGTTGAATCTTGTCGCCCGTGATGCGCGAGACGTCGAGCAGGTCGTTGATCAGATGCGAAAGGTTGGCCAATTGTCGATCGATGATTTCCGACGCCGGGCTTTCACTGCGATCGGTCATCTTCGAGATTTCGTTGGCATAGAGAATTGCCGCCAGCGGGTTGCGAAGCTCGTGGGCGAGCATTGCCAGAAAATTGTCTTTCTGCCGTTGCGATTCCTTCAATTCCTGGTAGAGCTGCGCGTTGTCGGCCGCAATCGCCGCGCGCCGCACAAACTCGGTGGCCAACTCGATGTCTGCCATCGAATAGCGCCGGCCAGGCTGCGATGTAGTAAACTGAATCGCTCCCACCGATTTTTCTCGGATCAGAATCGGAACGGTGATGCACGAACGAGGTTCGAGAGCTTCAATCAATCGAAAATGCGCTTTGTCGTGGGCGACTCTCTCGATGAATGCTCGGGGCACATCCATCAAGATTTCGGACTTGCCGGAGCGCAGCACCTGCACCACCATGGATGGCGAGTTCCAGTCGAGCGGGTAGCGTTCCCACAATTCCTTGAGTAGCAGTTCCTTGCTGGGGTCCTCGTGGGCATAAGACACGCGTTCGATCTGGCCGTCGTCATTGATCATGTTGACGACACAGTAATCGGCAAAAAAAGGCACCGCCAGCCGTGCCACCAATTGCATCAGGCTGGCTCGGTCGACTAGCGCCGAGAGCGTGGCGCCGGTTTCCGATAGAAATCGCAGGTTTTCTTCAGCCCGCTTGCGGTCGGTGATATCCAGGGCAATGCCCGCGACACGCAAAGGTCGTCCGGATTCGTCGACAATCGTCCTGCCCAGCCCCGAGATCCAGCGAATTCCTTTCTCAGGGTGCATGATGCGATATTGAATGTCCACGGGTCGGCGTTTTTCGATGGCCTCGGAAATGGCGAGATCGACGCCTTGGCGGTCCTCGGGGTGGATGACGTTGAGAAAGTTTTCGTAACTGGGCGCGCTTGAGCGGTCGAGCCCCAGCAGAGCGTAGTACTCATCGGACCAGATGGATTGGTCGCGGAGCAAGTCGCGGTCCCACAATCCCGCTTTGGCCCCTTGCTGCGCCAATCGAAGTCGCTCTTCGCTTTCGGCCAATGCCATCTGAGACAACTTGCGCTCCGTAATGTCTCGAAAGAAGATCGCCAGCCCGCCGTCATCGGAAGGCGAAGCCTTGATTTCGAACCACCGCTTCCAGGGTTCATGGAAGTTTTCGAAATCGACGGTAATCCGCTCGCTGGCGGCCTGTTTCAATTTGCTTTCAGCGAGTTGACCCAACATCAAGGGAAACAGGCCACCTTGGACCGTGCCGAGGCTTTCGTAGCGGTGCTGACGAGTGAGTTCTTCAGCCGCGCGATTCATGTAGGCGACTCGGTTGTCGCGATCCAAGGCAACGAACCCTTCGTCAAGGCTTTCCACGATCGCGATGACCCGATCGGCGCTGGCCTTGGCTCTTCGCCGCGCGCGCCGCATCGCTTCGCTGAACCCAGCAACCGCCAGGCAGATAAAGATATAGAGGAACGCGCCGGCATTCGGGACAAAGGCTTTCTCGCTTGGAATCAAGAACCAATTTGCCGCGAGATAGCTGAGTGTCGTGGCGAGCAACGCAGGCCGAAAACCGCCGTACCAGGCCGATAGCGTCACTGCGACGAAATAAATCACGACCTGCGCGCGGCCATCTTGCGGAAAGGCAAGCCCGAGTAACGATGTGGCCACCGCGATGGCAACAACGGCCCAAAAATATGGGATCCAGGCTGAATTCGCTCGCATTCGCATGAACAGTCCGTGGCATCGGCAGCGCATGTGGCTTGCGTGGCCGAAAAGTCAATGTGGTACGCCCCGGCGCGCGCCTCTGAACTCAATTGTTTATCCTACTTGAAACTCTCGACAAAAGAACCCCAGGCAGCCGGGTTAAATCGGCGGGAAAGTGAGCTGTTAGTGGCACTCTTGAAGCCGGAACTACCAACCGGCAAGCCGGGTTTGCAAGCCACCCTACAATCATGTGCGGTTGCGCACCGCCGCCTTGCCTTTGCGCGCTCTGCGATCGCTGCCAGCTCGCTCTGTGGGATTGTCGGAATGAGGAACGCAGGATTGCAAGAAGAACGCAGTTTCATGCTCATTCTTCGCTTGCCGAAAGACCTCTTCTGCCAGCTCCGTGGCTCCTTTCTCGCGTTCGGCCGACTTTCTCTAAAAAGCCTTTCAAAAGGTGACGCTGGGCGCTCGTGTTACTTGACTCGCGCCAACTGCCGATTCAAAAAATCGGCCAGCTTGCCGCCGTTAATCCGCACGGCGCGTGAGCCCTGCCAGAATGGACCGCAACTCGCCGATGTTCGGCGGCTTGGCCAGAAAGTGTTGGAAGCCGGCCTCTGTGGCGCGCTGGCGATGATCCTCGTCATCGTGGCCAGTAACTGCAATGATCCGAGGCGCAACCGCTGATTCGCTCCGCACGGCGCGGGCCAGGTCGTAACCGTCGAAATTACCGGGCAGCGCGATGTCAGAAATGATCGCGTCGGGTTTGAAGTGCCGAAAAGCGTCAAGGCCCTTCTCGCCGTTATCCGCTGTCGCAACTTCGTATCCCGCGTGCTCGAGTAGGGCGTGCAAGAGCAGGGCGGAATCCCGGCGATCGTCGACTATCAAAACTCGCAACCGACGTTCCTTGAGCGCTTCCGTCATGGTCTAAACTCGAATTGGTAGTCCTTAAGATTCACGCAATGCATGATGGCACGCTGCCGCAATGCAAGCAAGACACAAGCCAGCGGCAGTCAGCGCTATTGTAAGGCCCGCAACTCGTTTTGGCGGCGTGTCTGGCATCGTTGTTTGAGTTGCTTTCCGGCAAGTGAATCGCCAGATCCTGCCGTATTCTTGTGATTCAACCGGTGTGTTCTTGGGTTGTACTCCACCGCAAGCCACACTTTTGCCAGCTAGAGGCAGTTCGATCGAACCCGCGGCGGAGCCGATTACGGTCGAGAGCATGGTCAAATTGACAGGCTTGACCAGATGGTGATCGAATCCCCCCGCTTCCGCGGATCGGCATCGGTCTCCGGCTTGACCATGGCCTGACCTGGTAATGAGCCGAGCTCCGACCGCGATTCTTCCTATCGAATACCGGGGGCAACCTGGTATTTTGTTTTCGCCCGGCGGATCCAAATCGGCGAGCACGGCGTCAGTCTCAGCACGATGCTGGTGCGTGGATTCTCGAAATGCGCGAATCAGGTCCGAAGCCGACTTCGACATTTTACGATCCGCGCTTCGCCCCGTCTGTTCATCGTCATTTTCACAACCTGTTCGACACGATCAGCACCCGCACCCCCCCACGCGGCGCATTGAATTTGATGTGGGGAGACCATGCTGGTCGCCCGACGACCATTTTTGCTTGATTGTAGGTTATTTCCGGAAAATCAGTTTTTTTTCGACAATCTGCCAAGAATGTGCGGCCTGTGATGGAGATTTCGTACCAATTGCAATGCTGGCACGCGATGTGCTTAGGGCGGAGCGTCATCACAACCGTCATATACCATCCCCCCTAGGTAGGAGCCTGACATGAATCGCAAGTCCCTCTTCGGCCGATTCGCAGCCCCATTGAATGTCAAATGCACGGCCGAGCGGCCCGATTACTTCCGCGCAACGTTCGAGCCGCTGGAAGATCGCAAAATGCTTTCGGTGACAGAAATCTTCGTCAACGACACTTGGACCGACGCAACGCATCCGAATGGTCCGCTGGCCGTGGGCGACGTGGTTCTGAATAACCTGCCCGGCGCAGACACCACTAATCACGGTACGCAGAGCGGTATATACGGCACCACGGCTTTCGGTACTGTTTATATCAGCAACGGTGATCCCATAACGCCGACCTTTACGCCGACGACGGCCGGCGGCTTTGGCCCGATTCGCAGCGCCATGGACCCGACGTTCGTCACCACCTCCGGTACGATCAGCATCCTGGAAGGCACGTATACCGAGTCCGACATCGTCGTTAACATTCCGGTGCAAATCATCGGAAACGGGATGACCGGCGCCGCGCAGACGTTGATCATTCCGGAAGTCGCCTCGGCCGAGGGTGGCGCTGCCAATGCCAACTTTGGCGTGGGCACGCACTCCGGCATCATTCTCTTCAGCTACAGCTCGACGGTGACGAATCTGCACCTCGACGGCAATGGCAATGCCGCGATCAACACGGCGGCCGGCCACGACCACAACTTCCACCATGGCGTCACCACGCTGTACGACTTGCAGGGAGGTGGCAACTATGCTTCGCAGCACAACGGCAATTTAACGCCATTTCAAATCAATATTCCCGGCGGTCCGGCGGGAAATCGCTCGGTTCCAGGGTTGTTAGTCGACACCGTCACGGCCGACAACACCTACTGGCACGGTCTGACGCTTTCGGCCTTGGCCAACCAGTCGTTTGGTTCGACCAACGGCAGCACCGGCCCGAGAATCAACATTTCGAACTCGAGGGTGAACAACGTCGGGCTCGCCGGTGGGCAGGACGCCAATCGCATTGGAATCTTGCTGCAGAACATGGACAATTCGCCGACTCCGGGTAACGCCTCGTTCGACATCGTGAACAACGCGGGCGTCGGTATCCAACTCGACGCCTTCGGTGCGAACAAGATCCTCGGCTCTGCTGGCACTGCCCGCAACAAGGGCTCGGTCACGGAAAACGTCGTGAACAACGCGGTCCTGCGCGGCATCGATCTCGAGTTCTGGGATAGCACCGGCAATTCCTCGTCAAACGTGATCAACAACGTGGCTGGTGCCAACAGCGCGGTGGGCATTTACTTCAACCACGGCAACATCCTGATGACCACCAACACGGTCAATGGATCTCTGATCGGTCTGCAAGTGCAGAACACATCTCACAATATCGATGTCGCCGCCGGCATCACCCCATTCCCGACCTTTGCCGCCAGCTTCGTGCTGAACGGCCCGGGAACCGGCATACCCGGCTCCATCGGCGTGTTGGGCCAAAACTCGAGCGCTGAACCGAATGCCACGTCGTTCGGTATGAGCTTCGAAATGTTTGACCACGGGTACGAGACTGGCGTCAAGCTGAACCAGGCCGTAGCCACTCCCAACGGCGAACAGACCTTGCTCATCATTGACGGGTTGCACGTCGATGGCAACAAGACCGGCTTCAACATCGGTAACAACGTGTTGGTGCAGGGTAGCTGGTTCTCCAACGATCCTGTCGTCATCACGGGCAACTCCACGTACGATCCTGGGTTCACGCCGCTTGGTAGTTACGCGCTCGCCGTGCCGCTCAGCAATGGCCATCAGAAGCAGCGGATTCAAATTTCGGCGCACTCAGGTCCCACCGGTGGAACTTTCACGCTGACTTACAACGGTCAAACCACGGCAGGCATTCCCTGGAACGCCGTCAGTGCGGCAGTGGCTAGTGCCTTGAATGCCCTGAGCACAATCACGGCGGATGGTGGGGTCACTGTCACTGGTGGCGGCGGGGCCACGACCAACAACTGGGAAGTTAGCATTAATGGGCCCGGCCCAAATTTCTTCCCCTTGGTGGGGAACGTCTCTGGAATCACCGGAGGAGTTGGCACGCTGTATACCGATCTGGACTACATCCAGAACAGTCCGCCGAACGGTGGTGTTCCCAACACGTTGCCACGAATCAATCCGCCGCATATTCCGATCACGGTCCAGGATCCGCCGAATGCCGGGGTAATGGGCTCAGGCGGCCTGACGCTCGCGTCGACAACGCACTATCAGGCTCAGTTGACCGAGACGGCTGGCACTTTGCCGTTCCAGGACTTCAACAGTTCGATCAATTGGCTCGACGTGACGCAATACAGTAGCGTCGAAGTTAATCCCTGGCGCAGCGGTTTCGTCCCCACCGGTATGGTTGGCACGTGGATCGGGGGCGCAACGCAAGACGGAACGGGCAGCCTGATCATCGACCCGACGGTTGCCAATGACCTCGGCCTGATCTATGCCACCAATGGAACTCCGATCGACATCAGCGGCTACGACACCCTGCAAGTCGTGGCCAAGACGAGGCCCGGCAATACGTCAGACTTGATCCTGGCGATCTTTGCCGACGTCGACGGCACGAGCTACCTCTATCCCTTGCCGATGCGGTTGCTCAATACTAGCACGTATTCGACGCTCACGGTGAATGTCAATTCGCCGGCCGTTCCCGGCAACGATCCCGACGGCGTGTTCAACTTTTCCAAGATCAACGCTTGGGGTTTCATCGGTGACGGTGGTTTTACTCACGGCGGTGTTTCAGGCCAAGTTAACGTGGGCTTTCAGGTTGATCGGATGGAGTTCACGCGGCCCAACGGCAATGACCAGTTGCAAGCCACGAGCGTGAATCTCGCCGGTGCTACGCTGGATCCTTCGCTCACCTACAACTCGTTGGGAGCCACCATTATCCCAACCGTCGGTCGGGTGTTCAAGATCGTTGACAACACCGGTGCCGGCCCGGTCACCGGCACTTTTGCCGGTTTGCCACAAGGGGCGACCACCTCGGTTGGCGGTCACTCGTTCACGATCAGTTACACCGGTGGCACGGGCAACGACGTGATACTGACGCGGATCAACGATGTGACTTCGGCCTTGATCTCCGGCAGTCGCAGGTTGTTCTACGCCGACTCGGCGTATGATGGCTACTCCGGAATTCCCGCGATCGCTCACGACGAGGCCATCGCTCCGGACAAGGTGGCTCTGCTGCCTGGCGGCGGAGAAAGTACCTTCGCCAACGTTTCCGGGTACGTCAACGGCATCAATGGGATCATGTTTGATTTGACTCCCCTGGCTGCTCATACCAACCTGAAGGTCAATGCTCTGTCCGACTTCACGTTCAAGGTCAGCGGGCCGTTCGCTTCGAATTCGCCCAGCACTTGGACGACGTTGAGCGGCGCGAACTTGCCCAGCGTGCTCGTGCGACCGGCGGGCTCGACCACAATTGGCGGCACTCTCGCCAACGATCGAATCGAGCTACTCTGGCCCGATCAAAAGGTTATGGGTACTTGGTTGGAAGTGATCGTCAAAGCCGGGACCGATTCAGGCCTGCTCGCCAACGATGTCTTCTACTTCGGCAGTTCGCCGGGAGATACGGGCTTTGGAAACGATCCTGACGCGTCGTTCGTCGATGCCACCGACGAAATCTCGGAACGGAACAATCAGGAATCCGATCTGAGCCTGGCTCACCCGTATAACACGGCCAAGTCGAACGTTTACGACGTGAATAAAGACGATCAGGTGGACGCCACCGATCAGATTTTCACTCGCAACTTCGGCAACACCAACGGCGAGCTCGACTACGTCAGTATCTCGTCGGGCGGGCCTTTCGCTCCGGCAACTGGAGGTGCGGGTGCAGCCGTGGCTTCGTCCATGTCGACGACGACAACGAGCAGTTCTGGCTCGGGCGGCTCGTGGGTTGCCAATCGCCTCGACAGTCTGGCCACAAGTAGTGCTTCGACCGCTTCGGTCTTCGGCCAATTGACTGCAGAGGACGAATCTTCACACGCCAGCTCCCATGCAGACCCGGGGGACCATGCCTCGGAAGTGTCCGATGAATTGCTCGATGCTCTGGTAACCTGAACAGGCTCCTCGTGGCCGAGGGGGGAAGTTGGGTGACACGACAACTCCCCCTCGGCACACGATAAATCAACGTATGGCCTTCCTCGGTTTTGAAATCACGATGCCCCGAGGTTTGTACGAGCTCTGTAAGTGAGTGGTCAGGGGAATGCGGGAGTCGAATGTTTCGGCTCAACCTTGGCTCACCGAAAACAACGAAAAATAAAGAGACTTCCAAAGGAGAAACCGATGCTACGAAGAGTTGGCTTATCTCTCGCGATCCTGGTGTGCCTGGCCTCGTCGGCCTTCGCACTGCCCGTGATCGTGCTCGGCAACTACAACATGCCAGCGGGCACGACCGGCAATGTGATCGACGTGTTCGTCACCAGCGACGTCACCGTGCAAGGTTTGAACTTCATCATGGATTCAAACAGCAATGCAGCCGGTGGTCCGCTCATCACGGCGGTCGATATTGTCGGTGCCGGCACGGTCTTTTTTGGCAACAACACCGGACAAGGTGGAACGCCTGCTCCTCCGGCCCTGAAGATCAAGCAGACTACGACCACTGCGTCGGGATCTGTTGGTCCCTGGGCTAGTCCCTCCCTGTTGGCGCATGTAACGTTCAGCACGGTCGGCGTCAACACAGGCGTATATGCTTTGAGAATCAAGGGCATGGCGACCTCTGGTGGCGGTGCGACGACGAGTTTCGCAGTCGTCGCTCTGGACCAGAACGCCTCGCAAAACGGCACGATCACGGTCGTTCCGGAACCCACCACGCTGGTGTTGGGCTTGTTCGCGGCTGCCGGTTTGGGCGCCGTGGCGATTCGTAACCGTCGTCGCAAGGCTGCCTAGTCAAAGAGTCCCGCTACTGCAATTTCAAACCGCTTGTAGAGCAATCTACGTGCGGTTCTTTTCGTACCCGCGTGGCTCGTGATCCCCGCTCTCTTTGCAACAGCATGCCAGCGATAACAAACGGCAAGCGAGGCGCAACTGGAAGCCTCGCGAATACGCCGACGCCCGCGGACTTCGGCGACGATGCCGGGGCGGTGTTCTGGAGGCTAACCCGTAGCCGAAGCGG
>JAYVCO010000041.1:0-18556 GCA_043749935.1 Planctomycetia bacterium | reverse complement strand
GGCGCCGGGGTTAGCTTTGAACTGCCGCGGGGGGAAATTCCGGATGCCACTAACCCTGGTCCGGTCCAATGCCGCGGTCGCACGTCCTTTCGCAATTCGTCGTTTACCGCAACCAAGCAACGCTCGAGAGTGAACCCGATTGCTACCAGGAGAGCGAGTTAGAATGCCGCGGCTTCTTGGCTTGCGCGTCGAGTGTGGCCCAAGAACTACCTCACCCAAATCGCTTCAGCATTCCTACGTCGTACGCCCCGCTCAGTCCGAATTGCCTACGCGGGAGTATGCCAAAGCCGTGAGATGATTTCCAGGCGAGTTCTTAGGCCAGAGCGGGGAATTTTTGGGCGAACGGTTTTTCGATTTTCGGCTGAATGCCAGCGCTGATCGAGATAAAGATCGTCATGCCATCGGCCTGACCGCCTTGCCTCGATCGGGTAAACTGAGGCAAGAAACATTTCGCCACGGGGCTCCCGCGATGACGAGCGATGTGATGAAGCCTATCGAAGAGCAGCCCGTTAAACCCAAACGACGCCGCTGGTTTCGCTTCAGCCTGAAATCCATGCTGCTGCTTGTCGCCCTTGCTGCCGTTCCGATGTCGTTTATTCCGAAGATCCAACGAGCCAGAAACCAACGGCAAGTCGTGGAAATGCTAGACCATTTGGGAAATACTGTTCCAGTGTGGGTCGCATACGATTATCAGATCAAAGATAGTTTGAACGGGATTTCAGAAGAGACCAGAATGCCAACAGGGAGTGCTGCACGCCAACTACCAATGGTGGTTCCTCCTGCCCCAGTGCCGAAATGGTCATTTGGCTTGCTCGACAAGGAGTATTTTTACGACGTGGTTGAAGTCCATATCTCCCGTCGCTGGCCACTCCTCGGCATTGATGGACTAATTGTTCACATTGCGACGTTGCCGAAGGTCAGAAGCGTGACTCTTACCACGCAAAACGAACTCACTGCGGATGATCTCGCACCGCTTTCGCAGATGCATAATCTTAAGAAACTTACACTCGGTGTGGTCACTGACAAATCCCTCGAACACATTTCCCAGCTAGTGCGATTGGAGTCCCTCGATATTCTTAATTCTATCCGTCTCCCTATGAATGATAGAGGTGCAATCCAAATCACCGATGAAGGTTTGCCACATATCGCAAAACTCCCTAATCTGCGATCCCTCAAACTCAGAAATGGTCATTTCGGACTTTCGTCGGGCGAGAACTGCACGATGGTTAGCGACGAGGGTCTGGTCCATCTATATGGATTGAAGAACCTTGAGTTTCTCAGAATAAATTCGCCGCAAATAACTCAAGCAGGCATCGACAATCTCCAAATGGCTCTGCCCAACTGTGAGATTCTATGGAATAAGAAAGATCTGAGCGACTCCGAGTAAGGCAACACCGTGACCGAAGATCACTCCATTCAAAATCCTCGAGCTTTGTGTCTCGATCAGTTTCTAAAATTGAGCTCGATTGCCGAATCGGGCGGGCAGGCGAAGGTGATGATCCAGAGCGGCGAAGTCAAAGTGAATGGGGAAATCGAAACCAGAAGACGCCGGAAGCTCGTCGCGGAAGACGTCGTCGAGGTGGGCGTCGATAAGTTTCCAGTGAAGGATTTTGTTTCGTCCAGCTAGTCTTACCGTCGAGGACGGCTGGAGCCGTCGCGCAAAAGGGGAGAAGAATTTCCTGGCCGCTAGACTCGGGTGGGGGACTCGTTATTACAATCACCTCTATGGCGAGCCAGGATCGACTCCGTCCGCAAACGAAACCTTCCATCCCGTGGTGGGCTAATTGATGTATCAGGGTTTTTTCATCAATCTCGACCGGAACGAAGTGCGGCGGCGAGCGCTTGCGGAGCATCTGGAGGAGATCGGCGCGGCGTCGCGATATCAGCGGATCGAAGCGGTGGACGGTCGCGCGGTGGCACCTCAATATCAAACGAAGCTCGATCCCGGCAGCTTGGGCTGCTGGCTCAGTCATGTCAAAACGGTCGAGGCCAACCGCGGGTCAAAAACCCATCTCCACATCATCGAGGATGACACGATCTTTGGCCAAAACGTCGCGGGCATGTTCGACGGGCTGCTGGAGTCCGCCGATGCGAAGCTGACCGGTTGGGATCTTATTTTCACCGACATTTACCTTGTCCCGGGAGACACCAGGACTTGCCGTGATCTCTCAAGATCGATGAAGGAATACCAGCAGGCGAAAACGAGAAGATTGCTCGATCTTCAGCATGCATCTTTTTCGGCCATGAGCTCGTACTTCGTCAATTGGCGCGCGATCGATAAATACATCAAGCTGATCTCCGGCCGGGAGACGGACGGAGTGCCGATCGACCTCTTTGTCCGAGGACTCGTGAATCAGAAACTGCTGAAGGCTTACGTGACGGTGCCGTTTCTGACGTCCGTCTCGCCCGACAGCTTGCAGTCCGACATTTGCGGCGAAGTAGAGCTCTCGCGCGCCGTTTTCGACACCCTCCGCCGCGCGTTCTTCCAAGATGCGGACATCCCAGCGCTGGCGGCCGAAATGCGGCAGCTCATCAAAGGCATTGCACCTTCAACGCTGGAGATGATTTACGTGGACGCGCTACTCTTCACCTTCAGCGACCGGTATGTGCACTTTTGACGGTGTTTTCGCTGAGCGCAGGACGCGCACCAGCGCGGCGCCCACTAGCAACGACGCGGTGCACGCCGCGCAGCGGACGGCCACTTCGCCTGTCGTCGGCGGTCGCTCAACCGGAGCACTTAAGGCCTGTTGAGCCTCGCTCTCGCTTTTGACCCACCGCCCGCCCATTTCCACGACGGGCCACGTAACGCACTGCCACGCCATGAAAATGGTGAGGACCGAGATGGCGATCAAAGTACATACCTTGGATTTCATGGAAACGTGGCCCTCGCTCATGCTCTCATTATGACGATGCATCGGTTCGGTCGCCATCTCCGCTAGGCCGGGGGCGGCTAGACGTTCGATTCATGCCTGGTGGAGTGGCGAGCGGCTTGTTGTGCGGGTAGCCAGCCCCCCCAATAGGCACACTCGAGGCCCTTTTCCCTACTTCCAAGATGCAGCAAACTGGGGGGCCGAGCAGACGAAAGGTCGCTGGAATTTCTGAAAATTGAAATCAATCGCAGATCATGTCCGACACTTGGCCCGTGGCATGCTATGGTTTAAATGAGCGAGGTTAGAGCCTATCCGAGCACCGTCTCTGAGAAGGCACCAGTCACGCTCACCGACCATCCTCCGGCTGGTGCCCGACCGAAAAACCGGGACAGTCCCCGCCGGTTCTCCGATAGGCTCGGACTTCGGAAGAACGCGTCAGAATCGCAGCGCGACGGCATGCAATCTTTGATAAAAAGATCGCGCTCGATTAGACGGCCAATCCCTGCGAGGATCGACGGCAATGCGATCCATTCTAAAGTCACTCGAAGTGCTTAGTGAACACCACCCGATCGCAGCGCCCTTGGCTGTGCTCGTCGCGGCGGCAGTCATCATTCTCTGGTTGGCTTTTGCCGACTGGTGGCGCGACCGATGGCAACACCACTGAGTTGCAAAGCGATTGAATTGCTAATTGATCGTGGCAGGGGATTTCCCCAGCGGCTTTCGCTTGGGAGGCTCCACCGAACGGGCGATCTACAGTCCGCTTGACTCGGCAGATTCGGAACCGCCGCCTTAGGTGGCATTTTTGATTAGGCAGTCCGACGAGCCCGGCGCTTGCGGATGGCGATGGCGGATAGGCCGGCCAGCGAGAAGAGGCCCAAGACGACCGAAGACGGCTCGGGAACGACCGTAATCGTGCCGTTGGTAATTGTGGGAGCGATGCCCGCGAAGTCGGTGCGGGAACCGCCGCCCGCCGTTGCCATGCCGGTCATTCTCAGGTCGTACACGCCTGCTAGGACGCCGACAGTGCTGAACGTTACGTGCCCCAGCACGCCGTTGGCCGAGACGGTGCCTGAGGCGGTTGTCGTCGTTTGCTTGACCTTCGTGGCCGGTGGAGGCGGCGAACCACCTTGTCCGGTGTTGTTGCCAAAGAAGATGGTGTCGGGGCCAACTATGTCAACCGCCGTGATGATCGGACCGCCCGGTTGATTGTCGTTTGAATCGATGATGAAGCCCAACCCTTGCACGGCGTCGCCGCCGGTGACGAACACATCGATCGCATTGCCAGTCGTGCCCGCGGGCATGATGTAGTTGGTGAGCACGATGTTCGGGGTCGCCAAAGCGGCCGAGGCCAGACAGACCAGAATCGCGAAAGATAAAGTCAGAGTTCGTAACATGGGATTCTCCTTTTTTGAAGAGTCTCGATTTCAAAAGTCGATGAGGATGCTAGTTCGTCGAAAGCGCAACGGAAGAAATGGCTGACGGCGATTTGCGGAGTCGCATGATGGCGCACCGGTATCGACAACCAATACGCCCGCGAGAACATTTTTTGATTAGGCGATCCGCCGTGCCCGGCGCTTCCGGATGGTCACGGCGCCCAAACTGGCCAGCGCGAACAGGACCAGCACGATTGATGACGGCTCGGGAACTTGAATATCCCCGACGTGGCCGTTGGTGATATTGGCAGCGATGCCCGCGAAGTTGGTCGCGCTGCCGCCGCCAGAGGTGGCCATGCCGGTCATTCTCAGGTTGAACATGTTGGAGTTAACGCCGACAGTGCTGATGGTGACGGTCGCCAACAAGCCGTTGGCCGAGACGGTGCCAGAGGCGGTCGTGGTTGTGGCTTTGACCTTTGTGCCAGGGGGCGCTGGGCCGCCGCCTTGCCCGGTGTTATTGCCAGCAAAAATAGTGCCCGTCAGAATGTCGACCGCCATGATGGTCGGACCGCCGGGCAGGTCGTTGTTGATATCCATGATGAAGTTCAAACCCTGCACCTGGTCACCGCCGGTTACGAAGATTTGAATCACATTATTGTTCGAACCGGAGGGCAAAGGGTAATTGCCAACCACGATGGTCGGCGTTGCCAGGGCGGCCGAGGCCAGGCAGACCAAAATCGAGAGAGATAAGCCAAAGCTTCGTAGCATGGGTTCCTCGAACTGAACTTCAGAAGAAAAAAATGGCCGGCTGAGGTCAGCGGGGGCGCATTTTGAGAGCCGCAAAAAGAAACTCAAACGACTTGATTGCGTTTGGCGAGCGGCACCAAGAACGAGGTAAAGGAACACGAGCAGAATAGCCTGCCTGCGTCCGGAGAGCAAGCAATTTTTTCCGAAAAAGTTATTTCCACCCTGCCGGCGCGAGCGTTCAATCAGGCCCGAGATCGCCGCCAGGCACAGGCAGCCAGGCCGGTCAAGCCCAAGGCGGCTAGGGCGAGAGTGGAGGGCTCCGGCATCCCGATCGTGCCGTTGGTGATATTGGCAGCGATGCCCGCGAAGTTGGTAGCCGTACCACCGCCAGCCGTTGCCATGCCGGTCATCCTCAGCGGATACACTCCCGGTTGCATGCCGATCGTGCTGAACGTAACGTGAGCCAACAGGCCGTTGGCCGAGACCGTGCCCGACGCGGTGGTCGTCGTGGCTTTGACCTTGAAGGCGGGTGGAGGATTCGGATTAACTTGTCCGGTGTTATTCGGACCGAAGATGGTGCCGGGTCCAACAATGTCAATCGCCGTGATGACCGGGCCGCCCGGTTGATTGTTGTTTACGTCCATGACGAAGTTCAAACCTTGCACGACGTCGCCGCCGGTCACGAATACATCAATCACATTGCCGGTCGTGTTGGTTGGCATGACGTAATTACCGAGCACAATAGCCGGTGTGGCCAGAGCGGCCGGTGTCGAACAAACCAGAATCGCGAAAGATAAGCCGAAGCTTCGTAACATGGGTTCCTCGAACTGAACTTCAGAAGGAAAAAATGGCCGGCTGCGGGTCAGCGGGGGCGCATTTTGAGAGCCGCAATAAGAAACTCAAACGACTTGATTGCGTTTGGCGAGCGGCACCAGGAACGAGGAGAAGGAACACCAGCAGAATAGCTTGACGGCGTCCGGGGAGCAAGCAAATTGACCCGCAAAATTTATTTTCACCTTGTCGACCCGAGCAGTCGATCAGGCCTGAGATCGCCTCGGCAAGCTCCAAACTGCCTAGCCAAAGAGTAGGGCTTGCGTAAGCGCGGAGCGGTTCAACGGCCTGACCGAGCGCGTCTACTTGTCTTCCGCAGGCCTTGGGACGCCCGAGCGTTGATCGGCTGGAATCACGCCATGCCCAACCATCGATTTGTGATCCGCGGCGGGCGCTTTGACGCGGTGATTGACTTGCACGGCGGACTTCTTTATCGCGTTGCCGAGATTCGATGCGACCGGGGCGCGGCTCGTTAAACCCTTTAGGGCCTGTTGTGCCGCGACCGCTGAATCCCAAGGTTCGTTCACGGGAATGATGCGGCCGCCCGTCAGGTGCACGACTTGAAAGCCTTTGGGAACGGGAACGATGGCGTACTGATTCCGTTCTGGCCGATCGATGGTCTCTCGGCTTTGGACGGTTCTCCTGGTGCGAGGCAGGGGTGTGTGCTCGACGGGCGGTTCGGGGTTGGACGCGGCCGGCTTGAAGTTCTTGTTCGCCTGCTGAAATTTTGCGCGCCAGCTTTGTTCTTGCGCACGCCAGTCTTGTTCCGCTTCCGGAGCATTCGATTCGCTGCTAACGGTGAGCGACAGCAGCATCAAAAGCATCGTGCCCACGACTTGTCTCCACGCGAGTAAAGGAAAGCCGGATGGTATGGGACGACTCAAAAATAACTTCGCCCGCAAACACCTCTCCCTCTGGGAGAGGGCAGGGTGAGGGAAATCAAAATTTCGAAGTTATTTTTGAGTCGTTCCTAAGCCATTCCCCAGGTCGAGTGCCGTGATTGCTTGTTATCTGGTTATCATCCGTGCCGCTCGTTCCTGGTAGGTTTCGATCGGCAGGAGGTCGCCGACCGGATAGACTCGAAGTTCGAATTCGTGGCTGGCCCGCTCGGGCGTCGTGACTAGCAGCACCTCGTCATGGATCAGGTACGTCAAATCGAGCGATTCAAGGATCAGTCGCAGCGCCGAGCGAAGCGAGACGTTCTTCAGTTTTCGAGTGACGAGAACGTCGGAGGGAACTCCGGCGTCGTCAAGCGATTTGCGGTCGAGTTGAATCTCGATACCGTGCAAATCTTTGAGGTACTCGACGACGTCGCTCAGCGGCGTCAGGCTGAATTCGACGGACGTGGTTGCTTTCAGCTCTTGGCGAATCTTGGCTTCGCCGGGGCTGACGGTCTTCAGGTGGACCGGCGAGGGCTTTCGCGTGGCAACGATTTTCTGCCAAATGGCGGCATCGGGATATGTGATGGCCCGATCGTCGGCATAGGGAATGGACGCCTGGTGTTCGGCCCCGAACGCATCCAGGACGCCTTGGCGGTATGCGCTGCGTCGAGCCAGATCCACGGTGCGACCGTCGGCGGCCTCGCTCACGAGCGCCGCATTGATAGCAGTCGGAGCACTGGTGCCCGGCTGCTGCATGTTCGCCGAAGTCATCGAGCGAGCCTCGGCGTATCGGCCCTGATCCATCAGAGCCTGATAGCGAGCCGTCCATTGCTTCGTGCGTTCTTGATCGCGCAGCAAACCCTCGCCGACAAGCGAGTTGTCGCGAGCGCCTGATCGAGCGGCCTGGTGCTGTTGATCGGCGAGTTCCCGTGCCCAAGCGCCTCGGCTCGCCTGGCTCGATGCGCTTCGCAGGCGAGCTAGCAATTCGGCACGCTGCGAGGCGCTCAATTCGGGCGCTCGGGCCACGCGAGCCGATAGCAGCTTGAGCTCCTGAACGACCCGGGCGGGATCAGAATTCATGCGGACGCGAGCGTTTCGCAGCTCACTTTCCACATCCGCGCGGATCAGGCCGGCGACCAACCGCCGCTCGCGCTCGGTCGCTTCGAGCAGGGAGTTTTCCGAATCGAGCGCCTCGGCCGAGGGCTCTAGGACACTGGGCGAGCCAGGCCGCGATTCCCGAGGCGGCGTCGGCGTGGCCGCAACACCGACGGTCGCGAGCGACAAAGCCAGGAAAGTCGCGAGCGACAAGGTCAGGAAAAGAGCCAGCCACTTTTCCAAAGTCGCGGATGACAGCATGGCGCCACCCTTTCTGATGGAAGCCGGTCGTGGGATGCAGATGTTTCGCCGCGTTAACCTACGGGTTGCTGGAAAACTTTGCGTAGCGATCGATGAATGTCCAAAAGCACTTACCAACCGAGAGAAAGCAATGCTTTTGAGTTATACGGTTCAACATACGAAATGGGTTGAGCGAAAGACATCGCTAGAGAATTACTCTTTCGTAAGCCGTGGTAGTGGGCGCGGTTGACGGACGCGCCGAGCGGCCCGCCGAAAGCTTGAACGAGAGTCGGCTTTCCGATGGGGCGAAGCCTAGGATTGTGGTCGTCGCCCGGCCTAAAAATTGCTAGCTCGGCAATCGCTCCCTCAGCCGGTTCGCCAATCTTGGCTAACGTCGCCATCGCCAAGCCGCCAGGCCGATGAAACCAACGACGGGGAGGATGAGAGCGGACGGCTCTGGGACGACCGTGATGCTGCCGTTGATGACGTTGGGAAAGCTGCTCGAGAAGTTGGTTGCCGAGCCGCCGCTTGCCGCTGCCATGTTGGCCATTCTCAAGTTGTACTTGCCAGGGCTGATGCCGACGGTGCTGAAGGTAACATGACCCAACAGTCCGTTGGCCAAGACCGTGCCCGACACGGTCGTCGTCGTTTGCTTGATCTTTGTCGCTGGGGGAGCCGGCACACCGAGTTGCCCGGTATTGTTGCCGAAGAAAATCGTGCCGGGCCCCACGATGTCGACAGCCGTAATAATGGGCCCGCCGGCGACATTGTTGTTTGAATCCATGATGAAGTTCAATTCCGGGACGGCGTCGCCGCCGGTGACGAACACACTGATTTGATTGCCGGCTGTGCCCGCTGGCATGAAGTAATCGCCGACCGTGATGGCCGTCAGCGCCATCGCCGACGAGGGCTGGCACACCAAAATCGCGAGAGATAAGGAAATGCTTCGGAGCATTGGGATCCCCATTCGAATTAGAAATGAATATTGCTGGCGCGAACCGTGGAAGCGCACCATGAGAGCCGCGATCAGAAACTCAAACGCGTCGACGACGTTTGGCTAGCGGCCCCAAGGACGGAGAGGAAGAACCACCGAAATGTATTCTCGCGGCGACCCGCGTGCAAGCAAAAACCGCTTTGGTGCCGCCATAATCGCCGTTCGATTTCGGCCACGCGATCCAACGGCCTGTCCTTAGACCGAGCCGATGCGCTAGCAGACTGCTAACGCCAGATCGTGGCGAATCCGATTAGGCTCGAAAGCGCGCAAGGCTAGGCAGGGCTTAGCGGGCGGACGATGGGGCCGTATTTTCGCCATTAAGTTGACAGTCGCCTTCCGTGGGGTCTAGGATCGTAGGCGTGCCGGTCGAATCCCGGCGGCAACTTGCTGGCTTTGCGGTCTGTTTCCATGAGCTTTCGGCGTTTTAGTCATCGCGATAATGTTTGCTGGCAGCGCCGGATGTCCGTTGGCGTTACGCTCGCGGCTTACCTGGTTGCGGCCGTAGGCGTTCCGCTTCCGGCGTACGTCAGGAAACAGAGCAGTGAGCCGTTTCCTTGTCAGCACCACGCGTGCGGTTGCGCGACGGCCGAACAGTGCTGGCAGGATTGCTGCTGTTATTCGCCCGAGCAAAAGCTGGCCTGGGCTCACGAGAACCACGTGCAACCGCCCGAGCATCTCGTCGCACAAGTCGCGACGATTCGAGCGACGGCCAGCCACTGTGCGGCCAAGCCCAGCGGTCAGTGCTGTGCGCACCAAAAGGCCACCGCGACCGCGGTTGTCCACGAATACGACGAGCATGATCATCTGAATTGCGAGCATACGAGTTGCGATCAGCCAGGCTGCCACGAGCACGATGAGTCCGAGATGACTCTGGTCATCGGTTCTTTGGCGCGAACCTGTCGAGGCCTGGCGAGTTCATGGTGCACCAGCGGCGCTGTGTTGCCGCCTGCGCCAGACATCGTCTGGCAGTTCGAGTGGGTCGTCGTCGAGTGGGTCGCACTCGACACGGGATCGCTCCTCTCAAGCCTACGGGCCGTGCCCGTTCCACCTCCTCGCGTCTGACGTTCTCAATGTCAGTCGTTGCGCGCGCCCGCGCGCAGTTAGCCGCACCAAGAACCGTTTTGCCACGTGCTTTAGCGCGCGTCGCGCGAAACTGTTTCCCGCCTGACGAGGAGATGAATTTCCATCATGAGATACAAAAGCGGTTTCACGCTCGTGGAACTTCTGGTCGTGATCGCGATTATTGGCGTGCTGGTTGCGCTGTTGCTGCCGGCCATTCAATCGGCCCGCGAGGCTGCTCGTCGTTCCAGTTGCAGCAATAATCTACGGCAGATCGGCGTCGCGATTCAGAATCATCACGCGGCGCTCAAGGTATTTCCCCGGGGACGCGGCACACCGTTTCCGCTGGTGTTTTCCGTGCACTCTTATATCTTGCCGTATCTGGAGGAGCAGAATCTGAAAGAGTTGATCGATCCGAAGTCGCCGCCACTGGATTTTTCTACCGCCAGCGGTGCCAACAACGCGAAGGCGGCGAACACCTGGATTCCGGTCTTTCTCTGTCCCAGCGACGTGGGGCAAATTCCCGACTCGACTTTTGGACCGACCAATTACGTGGGAAATGTCGGCAGCGGCACGGTGGCCGCCGGTTCGATTAAAAAAGCGGATGGCGTGTTTTTCGACGGCTCGCAGATCAGCTTCCGGCAAATCACGGATGGCAGCACCTACACCGCCGCGTTTTCCGAGTCTCTCTTGGGACCCGGTGCCAATCTGGCTTCGACCGGCACCACGCCGCTGGACGCCCGGTTGGAGGTCATCGAATTGACGGGCAGCAGCGACACGACGCCGATGTCGTGCGGCGCTGGCGTTGGCACATGGTCGGGCATTCGCGGAGCCAAGTGGATCAACGGCCATTTCGGCGACACGCTCTACAACCACTACTACACGCCCAACGCGCCGCAATGGGACTGCGGTAACGCCTCGCATAACAAAGCGCTAATCGCGGCGCGCAGCGCGCATCCGGGCGGCGTGCAGGTGATGTTTTGCGATGGGCATATGGATTTTGTCACCGACAATGTGAATCTTGATATCTGGAGGGCCTATTCGACCAGGGCTGGAAATGAAATCGCCGAGTAGCAAACCGGCAAGCCCGCGAGAGGAAAACACGGCTATGCTCGCTGCCAAGCTACAATCGGTGGTGACAACGGTGCTGACGGAATTGCGGTTGAGTGATTGTTGCCTTACTTGAAAAAACAACAACTTTGAAATCAGGACATCGCGATCATGAGAATCATGAGTTTGGCCGCCTTGATTGTCGGGCTAGTGTGCGCGATTGGCGGCGCCCACGATACTTGGGTACAGACGAATACAAACCTGGTGCGCTCGGGCGATGTGATCCACGTCGACCTGATGCTGGGCAATCACGGCAACCAACACCGCGATTTCAAGCTGGCCAGCAAAGTCGAGCTGGACTCCTGCACTTTTGAGATCGTCCTGCCGGGCGGCGGTCGGCTCGATGTGAAAGATCAGCTCGTCGATACCGGTTACGCGCCGAAGGAGGGCTTCTGGACGACGCGATTCGTGCCGGCCGATGCCGGTTTGTATATGGTCAGTCATACGATGGACAAAATCATGTCCTACGCACCGGTGCGCGATATCAAAGCCGCCAAGATTTGCTTCGTCGCCAGCCCCACGCTCGACAAAGTTACACCGGACACCAAAGGTTTCGATCGTCCTTTAGGGCATACGCTGGAGCTCGTGCCGCTGTCGAACCCCGTCATGCCGATGGGGCCGGGCACGCCGATTCGCGTGCAATTGCTCTATCATGGCAAGCCCTTGGAAGGCCAGCGAGTTTCATTCATCCCGCGCGGCGAAAAACTGGCCGAGGGAGTCGACGAAAAGTATGAACGGACGACCAACGATCAGGGGCAAGCCAGCTTCACTCCCAGCTTTGGCACCTATTACCTGATTGCTGCGCATCGCGATGAACCCACGGAGCGGGGCGCCGGATTTGACCGAACGCATTATAGTGCTACCTTGACGGTGTATGTTCCGCAGGTTTGTGCCTGCTGCAATCAATGACTGCGATCCGACTTGCGCGGCCGACACACGCTCGGCCGCGATATCCTTCGCCCTGGCCTTGGGATATACTTTGAAGATAACGCGGATACGCGATTCTTGGCAGTGATTGTTTTGGCAGTGCTCGGGCGATGATCCTTCTGATCGATAATTACGACTCGTTCACTTACAACCTCGTGCAGCGATTGGGCGAGATCGATCCGTCGCTCGAGCTCGAGGTGCATCGCAACGACCAGATTACGCTCGATGAGATCGCGGCCCGGCGGCCCACGCACCTGATCATTTCGCCGGGGCCTTGCACGCCGAGCGAAGCCGGGATTTCTTGCGACGTCGTGACCCGCTTTGCCGGGCAGGTTCCGATCCTCGGCGTTTGCCTGGGGCATCAATCGATCGGGCAAGCGACCGGAGCCACGATCTCGCGAGCCAAGCGGTTGATGCACGGCAAGACCGATTGGATCCATCACGACAACCAGGCGTTGTTCGAGGGTCTCGAAAACCCGCTGCAAGCCACGCGTTATCACAGTCTGGTGATCGAGCCGGAAACGCTTAGCCCCGATTTCGTCGTCTGTGCCTGGAGCGACGCGCCCGACGGCTCGCGCGAAATCATGGCCATTCGCCACCGAAGCTATCCGCTGTTTGGGTTGCAATTTCATCCCGAGAGTTTCTTGACCCTCTCCGGGACGAAGCTGCTCAACCGTTTTCTGCAAATTGCGCCCGCCGCTGCTGTGGCGCCTGTCCGCGCGGCACGTGGTTGAACCAGTTGCTATCGGTCGTTTGTTTCTCAAGCCGCTCACTTGCGAATGTTAGCGAATCATGCTGAGCGTTGAAGAGGCATTACGAGAGGTGCTCTTGCGAGCGACGACGAGGCCGGCGGCTGTCTGCTCGCTCGATGAGTCGCTCGGCCGGGTTTTGGTCGAAGATATTTCGAGCGACATCGATTCTCCGCCGCACGATAAATCGCTGGTCGATGGCTATGCCGTGGTCGCGGCCGATTTCGCGGAAGGTCCCGCGGAGCTTGATATTCTCGAAGAGGTGACGGCCGGCGCGCTGCCCACGCGCATCGTCACGCGCGGCAATACGACTCGCATCATGACCGGCGCGCCGATCCCCAGCGGCGCCGATGCGGTGGTGATGGTCGAACAGACGCAGCCAGTCGTGGGTCCCGGCTTGGGATCGGTTCGAGTATCGAGCCCCAAGGTGACGCGCGGTCAGAACATCATGCGGCGCGCGACGTCGATGACTCGCGGGCAATTGGTCTTGCGATCCGGCTCTGAAATTCGGCCCATCGAGATTGGAGTAATGGCCGAAGTCGGCCGCACGCAGGTTCGCGTGGTTCGCCAACCGTCCGTCGGCGTGCTGGCCACAGGCAATGAGCTGGTGCCAGTTTCCCAGACACCCGCGCCTGGTCAGATTCGTAATAGCAACGGGCCGATGCTCGTGGCCGCCGTGCGGGCCTGCGGCGCGGAACCGCTCGACTTGGGCTTTGCGCGCGACGATCGCCAAGAGTTGCTCCGATTGATTGCCGCCGGACTGGAGTGCGACGCGCTGGTCATTTCCGGCGGCGTGTCGGCGGGCGTGCTCGACCTGGTGCCGGACGTGCTCGACGAGCTCGGCGTCGCGCAAGTCTTTCACAAAGTGAATCTCAAGCCCGGCAAGCCGCTGTGGTTTGGCGTGCTCGCAAGCGCCGCGGGCGACAAGCTCGTATTCGGCCTGCCCGGCAATCCGGTAAGCAGCCTGGTCTGCTTCGAGCTGTTCGTCCGACCCGCGATAGGCCGCCTTGCTGGCCTCGCCGACGTGAGACCTCGGGAAACGAAAGCGAAACTGTCCGCTCCTTTCAGCCAACGCGCCGACCGCCCGACGTATTTTCCCGCCAGGCTCTCGAACCTCGACAATGAACCAACGATCAATCCGCTCGCCTGGCAAGGCTCCGGCGATTTGCGCACGCTGGCCGAAGCCAACGCCCTGGCGTACTTCCCGGCCGGGCAGCATGAGTTCGCCGCGGGGGAGATCATTCGAGTTTTGCCGTTGGGAAGGTGAGCGGCCAAAGGGGCTCGGACCGTCGCGCTCGATCTCGGCGCTAATCCGCTCTGGGATAATTCCGCGATTGGCTCTACGCTTAATAGTATGCCAAGCGCTCCATCCACTGCTGCTCGACCGACCGCCGAAACGCTAGCACTTGCGCCGGCTGCGGGTGGGAGATGGCGGGCGCTCTTGCTATCTACTTTCGGCTTGGCGGCCATTGGGTGTGTGCTGTTATGGGCCGCACTTCCGCCGCTGGGGTTGGGATTGCTGGCTTGGTTCGCGCCGGTTCCTTGGGTGCTGTTGATTCGGCGGCGAGAGCTTGGCGGCCGCCGGCCTTATGCTGCAATCTGGTTGGCGGGTTTCATGTTCTGGCTGGCGGCGTTGCACTGGCTGACGCTGCCCCATTGGGCCACGAGCTTTGGCTGGGTGGCGATCAGCTTTTACCTGGCGTTTTACTTGCCGCTGTTCGTTGGGCTGAGCCGAGTCGCGGTCCACACCTTGGGCATTTCGCCGATCATTGCCGCGCCGGTGGTTTGGACGGGGCTCGAGCTTTGCCGCGCATACTTCTTGAGCGGTTTTGCGATGGCGTCGCTCGCACACACGCAAGCGCGGTTTCCAATCGTGCTGCAAATTAGCGATCTGTTCGGCGGATACGGAGTTTGTTTCTTGATCGTGTTGGTCGCAGCGTGCGTGGCACGCATGCTGCCGAGCGATGGAAAGCCTCGGGCGTGGTGGCCCATCGTCCCGGCGTGTGTGGCGCTGGCCGCCTCGCTGGTCTATGGCCAGTGGCGTTTGACACAACAAACGACCGAGCCGGGTCCGAAGGTGGCGCTCATTCAAGGTTCGATCGATATTGAAATGAAGCACGACCCGACACAGGCGCAGCGCATTTTCGACGAGTATTTCGCGCTCACGCAGCAGGCAGTCAAAGACCATCCTGACTTGGATTTGATCGTCTGGCCCGAAACGATGTTTCGCTATCCGTGGTTTACGTTCGACGAAAAGTTCCGGCCCCCGGCCGATGCGCGTTGGACGACCGCCGAAGCCGAAGCCAGCAGCCGCCGAGCCGTCGAGAACACGGTCGGACCGTTTCGGACGCCGTTCTTGCTGGGGATCGAGACTGTGCACGAAACGCCGGACGGGATGGAGCGGTACAACAGCGCGCTCTTCACCGATGGCCAGGGGCATACGCTGGATCGATATGATAAATGTCTGCGCGTGGCCTTCGGCGAGTACGTGCCGCTGGCCGAAACGTTTCCCTGGCTCTATAACCTCACGCCGCTGCCTAGCGGATTGAACGCCGGCGCGGGTCCGAAATCGTTCGACGTGGGACACGGGCGTCGGGCCTCGGCCAACATCTGTTACGAAAACACGATTCCACATCTTGTGCGTTCGCAGGTGGTGCAACTTCGCAATGAGCAACGCGAGCCCGACATCCTGGTCAATCTGACCAACGACGGTTGGTTTTGGGGCTCAAGCGAATTGGACATGCACCTGGCTTGCGCGGTGTTTCGGGCGATCGAGTGTCGCAAGCCGTTTCTGGTGGCCGCCAACACCGGTTTTTCCGCTTGGATCGATTCCAACGGCCGCATCGTCCATCAAGGGCGCCGCCGGGCCACGGACGTGATCGTGGCGGCGACCGAAATCGATTCGCGACACAGTATCTATCTGCGTTTTGGCGACTTGGCGGCCGGCCTGTGCCTGTTTGCCTGCGGTTTGCTGGCTTTGGTGGGAATTCGGCAGCGGCGTTCGAATCGCAAAAAGCGTCTAACGCCAACGGCTTAGGCTGCTTCGTCGACGCGACTTGAAGGTTCGCGAATGGCCACGCAACGGGTGGAATCCAGCCCCCGCCAGACTACCTAGTTCCCCGGGATTGAACTTCCGAGATTGACTTTGCGAACTGGCCGTAATTATACTGGATGTTCGTGGTGCGATGTTGAGTTATCTCCTGTCCAGGTAAAAACTTGACGTCGCTCGCGCGAAGCTTCATTTCAAGTCTTTTGGGCCCTTTAGCCTTTTCGAGCTCCTAGACCGTCGCAGGGCAGAGGCAATCATTGCGGCCCGGCTAGTCTGCTCGCAGGAATCACCATTATGAACCTGATCGGCAAGATTTTTGTCGTGCTCATCCTCGTCATGAGCGTGGTGTTCATGTCGTTTGCTGTGGCCGTGTATGGCACGCACCAAAACTGGAAGACCGCGGCGCAAGCGACGAAGTCGAAACTCGACAACGCTCAAAAGTTGCTGACGCAGGCTGAAGAAGAAAAGACCAAGCTCGAAGCCGACATTGCCCAAGAGGCCATTGCCAAGCGACAAGCCTTGGCCAAGTTGGAAACCGAAAAAGACGAGCTGCAAAAACAGCGCGACGAACTGACGAAGCAGCGCGACGAGTTGATGGTCAAAGACAAAGCGGCCGTGGCGGCGCTCGATGCGGCGCAGCAGAATCTGGCAAAATTGACCACCGAAGTCGAAGGTCTGCGCGGCAACATTCGCGATACGCAGGCCGATCGTGACAAGAATTTCGATCTGGTCGTGAAGTCGACCGATCAGATCCATCAGGCCCAAGGCGAGCTGAAGAGACTGCAAGAGCGCCAGGTTCAACTGGCTGGCCAGGTGGCCGCGGCCAACAATGTGCTCAGCGCCCACGGCTTGAACAAGGACATGCCGGTCGACGGCATCCCGCCGCAAGTGCGCGGCAAAGTGCTAGCTATCAATCAAGACAATATGATCGAAATCTCGCTGGGCAAAGATGACGGGCTGCGCCAGGGCCATACGCTCGAAATCTTCCGCGGCAGCAAGTATCTAGGCCGGGTCGAGGTCTTGCACACCGACACGGATCGTGCCGTGGCCAAGATTCTGGCCGGGTTCAAGAAGGGCGCTATTCAGAAAGGCGATGATGTCGCTACTCGGTTCAAAGTCGGGTAAGGCCGCGAAGGCTCCGAAAGCCGCAAAAGCACCGAAGGCTCCAAAGGCACCCAAAGCGCCGAAGGCAGCCAAGGCGGCCGCTGCGCCCACACGCGGCGTCATGGTGGAAAAACCCAAGGCCAACATCTACACGGTGTTGCTCATCTTGTCGTTTGTCGCCATATTCATCGGCTGCTTGTGCCTGTACGGTGAGATGAACGCCTACAATTGGGAACTCAAGGCTCGCGTTTAGCATCTGCGAGCACACGGACGGTTGCTGCCGCGGCAGCCTCTTGAATCGATTGGCTCTTGGATCAGTTGGCTCTTAAAACAGTTGGGCAAGGATGCTCCATCGACTGCTCGGAATGCTGGGCTCTGACCTGGCCATCGACTTGGGCACCGCCAACACGCTGGTGAGCGTGGTGGGCGAAGGGCTGGTGCTCAACGAACCCTCTATCGTCGCGGTCGAGGAGGGCACGCATCGCATTCTCTCCAGCGGCTGCGCAGTGGGTCACCTGGCCAAACAGTTGCAGGGCCGCACCCCGCAATCGATCTCGGTCGTCCGCCCGTTGAGCGCCGGCGTGATCACCGATTTCGAGCTGTGCGAAGCCATGCTGCGCTATTTCATGCGCAAAGCGCAACGCCAGGGCCTGCGCGCCAAGCCTCGCGTCCTGGTGGCCGTGCCGGGCTGCATTACGCCCGTGGAAAAGCGTGCCGTCTATAACAGCACGCAACGGGCTGGCGCACGCGAAGTTCTGATCATGCCCGAGTCGAAGGCCGCGGCCATTGGAGCCGGCCTGCCGATTACCGAGCCGGTTGCCAGCATGGTTTGCGATATTGGCGGCGGGACAACCGACGTGGCCGTGTACAGCCTGGGCGATGTCGTGGCCAGCAAGTCGATCCGCGTGGCCGGCGACGCGATGGATCAGGCCATCGTCGACTACTTGCGACGCCATTACAGTCTGCGAATCGGCGTGACGGCTGCTGAGCGGCTGCGCATCGCGATTGGCAGCGCCTATCCACTAGAAGACGAGCTTTCCGAGGAAGTTCCGGGCGTCGACGCGATCAGCCGCGTGCCGCGAAAGGCTTCGATTACGAGCGAGGAACTGCGCGAAGCGCTGGGAACTCCGCTACAGCAAATCGTCGAGGCGATCAAAGCCACGCTCGACGATTGCAGCACCGACTTGGCATCAGACCTGGTCGAGAACGGCCTGGTGCTCTGCGGCGGAGGCGCGCTGTTACACGGCCTTGATCGTTTTCTGAGCGAACACACCGGGCTGCCGACGCGCGTTTGCGCCGAACCGCTGACCGCCGTGGCGCGCGGCACGTATATCTGCCTGGAGCACTTCGATCGTTGGCGCGGCGCGATGCAGTCGAGCGACGAAGACGTGTAGGGGAGCGATTACCGCTGCTTTGTCTGGTGCCGTTTTTGGTGCCACTGGCATCTTGCCAGTGTTCGTGAATCCCAACAATCAACGAAGTGGAACGACTACTCTTCATTGTCATCTGCTCGGTGCCACTGGCGTG
>JAYVCO010000040.1:0-16989 GCA_043749935.1 Planctomycetia bacterium | reverse complement strand
GGCAGCCCGTGTTCATCAATGGTGCGGTCGGCGGCATGGTCAGCGGCGACAACAAAGCCCGGACGCACGAAGAGGCCAAGGTCATGGGCACCGGGCTGGCCGGGCTCGTGAAAGATCTAGCTGCCACGGCGCAACCGCCGGCCACGTTCAACTATTCGCTCGAGACTCGTCGGCTCGAAATTCCCATGACCAACCTGCGTTTCAAACCGCTCTACGATACCCGGGGCGGATTGAATCGCGGCCGGGTGGTAACCGAAATGGCCCTGATCAATTTGGGCGAGGCCCAGATCGTCAGCATCCCGGGCGAGCTGTTGCCTGAGATCAGCTTCGAGATTCAGGAAAAAATGACCGGCTTCCCTCGCATCTTGGTAGGCCTGGCCAATGACGAGCTGGGCTACATCATTCCCGAATACGATTTCCGCTCCGACAGCTACGAAGAAACCATGTCGCAAGGCCCCGCCACGGCGCCCATCGTGCGAGAGACGGCAATCCGGATGCTAGGCGGCGTGAAGTAGGCTGCTGATCGACTTAGGCGAGCGACAGAATCACCAGACTGTCGCGGTGGATCAGCGACTCGATCGCGGCCGTGTCGAGTCTGGGTAGCGCAGTGCCTTCGAGCATCTGGTTCAGCGAACGTAGCCCATCGACCGACGCGCGGACAGTGGTGAACGGATAGTCGCTGCCGAAGAGCAGCTTTTGCCAGACGCCATATTCTTGCACGAGCATCAGGCTCTGATAGAGCTGAAACGGGCGATAATGCAGGGCGCTAATGTCTGCATAAACGTTCGGATGCTTACGGATCACGGCGATGCACTCGCCTTCGTACGGATGGCCAAGATGAGCCATGATGATCTTCACGTCCGGAAACCGCGCCGCCACGCTATCGAGATGCCGCGGCAACGTGCACTCCAGGGGCGCTTGGGATACAAAGGTCGTGCCGGTGTGTAGCAGCACGGGCAATTTGTTTTCCGTGGCATACTTCCAAAGCGGATCAAGCCGTTCATCGTCGGGCCGAAATCCAGCATACATCGGCAAGAGTTTAATCCCTTGCATGCCCAATTCCTGGTGGCCGGCGTGCATCTCACGTTGCCAACCGTCTTGCGTCGGATCGACCGAAAGAAAGCCAATCAAAGTGTCGGGATGCGCGGCCACGTATTCGGCCACATACGCATCGTCGATCCACAATCCGCTCAGCCGGGCCTTGCCGCCGAACACGATCGTGCGCGTGTCGTCAGTTGCTCCGCGCCGGTAGTCGTCGTAGCGAACCGCCAGGTCCACGTCGCCGCCCGCCTTGGCGCGCCGGGCCTGGGCGATGAAATCATCGGCAAAGTGTTCGGGATAGCGCCACGTGTGACTGTGGACGTCGATAATCATGCGTATGGAATCCCGGTTCAGTATCGATCCAGCCCGGCACGAATATACCCTGCCGCCGACGGCGGGCTAAAGGAGTATCTCGTGGAAACGGCTAGGGCGCTGGGGGTTTGTGGGTATAATCGAGATCCACGCGATGCAATCACTGCCAATTGAAACCTTGCCGATGCTGAACCCGCGACCATTCCGACATATCACGTCGCCTAACCGGCGAGAAGTGCTGCGCGCCGGCAGTTTGGGCTTGTTTGGGCTGAGCTTGCCGCACTTGCTTCAGAGCCGTGCCGTGGCGGCTCAGGAGTCGGCCGCGCGGGCAAATAGCTTCGGCAAGGCGAAATCGTGCATCCTGCTATTCATGTGGGGTGGCCCGGCGCATCAGGACACTTGGGATTTGAAGCCCAACGCACCGGCGGAAATTCGCGGCCAGTTCAAGCCGATCGCCACGAAGGTACCCGGCATTCAGATTTGCGAGCACCTGCCGCTATTGGCCGACCGGACGGATAAGCTGGCGATCATCCGGTCAATGACGCACACGGACGTCGACCATTTGACGAGCACGCACTACCTGCTCACGGGCCAGGCACCGCCAAAGGCTCCAGACCTGCGCGGCGATTGGCCCCATATCGGCGCAGTGCTCTCGCGACTTGGGCGGGGGCGCGATCCGCTGCCGCCGTTCGTGTCGTTGCGCCCGAAACTGAAAAACGATGTGCCGCGATTTGTCGAGCAGAGCCACGGCCAGTCGGCTGGTTGGCTTGGCCAGGCTTTCGATCCGCTCTCGATCGACTCGAATCCGGCCGAGCCCGACTATCGCGTGGGCGACTTCCACCTTCCGCCCGAAATCTCGTCGGCCCGGCTCGATGCGCGGCGTTCGCTGCTGCGTGACTTGAACGAGCAGCTTCATCAGCGTGGCAACAGCGGGCCGATTGAAACGATGGATCGCCACGTTCACCGTGCTTTTGACATGCTCAACTCGGCCACTGGCAGCGGCGCGTTTGATCTGGCGCAAGAACCCGCGGAGGTGCGCGAGCGCTATGGGCTCAACCCGCATGGCCAGTCGGTGCTACAAGCCCGGCGGCTGGTCGAGCGCGGCGTGCCCTTGGTCACCGTGTTTTGGCCGAGCGATGGCATCAAGAACGTCAGCGTCTATTGGGACACGCACAACCGCAACTTTGTTGATCTGCGCGAACGGCTGATGCCGCCGGCCGACCAGGCATTTTCTGCACTGCTGGACGATTTGACCGAGCGCGGAATGCTCGACGAAACGCTGGTTGTTTGGACCGGAGAGTTTGGCCGGACACCGCGTGTCGGGCAGCGCAACAGTGACGCCGGCGCTGGCCGAGACGGCCGCGATCATTGGCCCGGTTGCTTTACCTCGGTGTTGGCCGGCGGTGGAATTCGCGGCGGAGCCGTGTATGGCTCGAGCGACCGCCACGCCGCATTCCCGGCCTCAAATCCGGTTGCACCGGTCGATCTGGCCGCCACGATCTATCACAGCTTGGGCGTCGAACAACACCTGGCCCTGCCCGACGCGCAAGGCCGCCCGTTGGTGATCTGCCCCGGCACGCCGATTCAAGAACTGTTGGGCTAGCTTTGGCTAATTCTCGATCCGCACGCCGCTCGTTTTCAGTGCAGTGAGCTGTTCGTTCTTGGCGGCTTCCGAGAGTGGATTGCCAGTCAGATAGAGGCGCAAGAACGGGGCGAAGTTCTTTTTGCCCTCGGCGTCGGCTTTGGCCGCCGCGACCAGCGGAGTCAGGTCTGCTATTTTATTGCGCTCGATCAAGAGCATGCTCTGGGGCGGATGAAGCGTGGCGGGAGTGATGTCTTCGATCGCGTTGTCGCTCAGTTTCAAAACCGAGACGCGAGCGATGTTGCCAAGCGGTTTGACGTCCACGACTTTATTTTTCGCCAGGTCCAGCGACGACAGGCCCGATAGACCAGCCAGCGGAGCGAGCTCAGTGATTTGATTCTCAGCGAGGTATAGCGCCGACAGCTTGGTCATCGCGCTAAGCGGTTGCAAGGCCCGAATCTGATTATTCGACAGATTCAGGTATTGCAGCTTGTTCAACTCCATCAGCGGCGTCAGGTCCGCGATTTTATTCTGAGCCAGGCTGAGCGATTGCAAACTAGCCAGGCCATTGATCGGCGAAAGGTCGGCGATCTCGTTATTGCTCAAGTCGATCAGCAGCAAGTTGGTGCACTTCTCCAAACCGGCAAGATTCTGAATTTTGCGCCCTTTGGCCTCTAGCGTGGAAATCTTGCGCAGATCGTCGTCGTTCAGCTCTTCGGCATTGTTCTTTTTCTCGAAGACAAGTGCCCGCAAGGCGGCTTCCAGGTTCTTGTCGGGAAAGACGACGGCCGAGGCCGTTTTCGACCAGCAGCTCGCTGCGGCGGCGATCAACAAAACGATTTTCAGCGATTGGGCAAGATGACAACGCATGGTAAATCCTTGGTGCTTTTTTCTCGTCGAGAGTCGCTTACGTCACGGGGCGGGCAGTCTCAGCAGGTCCGTCTATTGTAATTCAGACGGGGCCGCGACCAAGGGGGTAGCGTGTGCGGATGTAAACTCCTTGCGGCAGTGTGGCTTGCGGAGTATTTTGGACAAGGCTCAGAGGGTTTTCCCGCTCGACCCCAAACGACGCTTTAGCAGTTAGTGGAATCGACTTACCTCACCCGGCAGGCCCAATTATGCTCGGCAAACGATCTGGGAACATTCGAATCGCCTTTTTCGCGGTCGCCTTGGCAACCGCCATTTTCACGGTCGCCAAACCAGCCGCCGCCGAACCACCGGCCGTCGCGCCGGTTTGGAAAAATTTGTTTGATGGCAAGACGTTAACGGGTTGGAAGAAGACCGCGTTCGGCGGCGAAGGGGGCGTTGAAGTCAAAGACGGCCGAATTGTCATGCCGAACGGAAATCCCCTGACCGGCATCACCTTCACTGAACCGTTTCCAAAAATCAACTATGAGCTTTCGCTCGAAGCCATGCGCGTCAATGGCAGCGATTTCTTTTGCGGCCTGACATTCCCGGTCGGCGATTCGCCGTGCAGCTTCATTGTCGGCGGCTGGGGCGGCGGCGTGGTGGGTCTGTCGAGCATCGACGGCAGCGACGCGTCGGAAAATGAGACGACCAAATATCAGGAATTCGAGAGCGGCCGCTGGTACCCGGTCCGCGTGCGCGTGACGAAAGACAAGATCCAAGCCTGGCTCGATAAGAAGCAAATGGTCGATTTGGAAACCAAGGACCGCCGAATTTCGATTCGTATCGAGGTCGACCTCTCTCGCCCGCTGGGGATTTGCTGCTTCGCCACGACAGCGGCGCTGCGCGATTTGAAAGTGCGAACGCTAATGGCTGACGAGGCAAAGTAACTCGCCTGTTGAACTCGCCGGGTTCAATAGGTTTCATCTACTTCGGCTACGGCTGCCCACTTTTGAGCAGCTCTTCCAAGCGATCTAAAAACGGCTGCTGTTATGGGTGCAGCAGTTGTCGCGCCTCGTCGATCGGCATGAATCGTGCCTCATCGACTTCCCAGGACATGCACTGCGGAGTTTCGTTCGATGGACCCGAAAAGGCATGGACTCGCTTGCGGCTCTTGGTGTAATCGATCGAGCCCAGCGGGGTCAGCGAGCCGGCCGTGACGCCGGCTTCCTCCAAAGTTTCACGGCGCGCCGCGTCTTCCAGACTTTCGCCTTCGTCGGGCAGGCCCTTGGGAATGCTCCAGGGCGCGCGGCGGTTGTAATTGCCTGCTGGATGCACGAGCAAGACTTCCAGCTTCCCGTCATTCTGGCGATACAGCAGCGTGCCGGCCGATTGTTTCATGCGTGCCCGCTCCGCATCATGACAGCGCCGGTATTATTGGGCTGAGCGATCGTCAATGGATAATCGCTGCCAAGTTGTTTTCGCATCTGACCGGAGAATCCTTGGGCATCGGTGGGGCTTTCGAGCAGCGCGAAAACGGTCGGCCCCCACGAGCTTTGGCCCACGCCGCGGACGCCCTGACTGCGGATCGTTTCGACTAGTTCCGCGATTCTCGGACTGGCAAACGCGCCACCTTGTTTGGCGGCAAAACACAAGCCGGCTTCGTAACCGTATCGGTACAGACTTTCGCTGAATCGTTCGAACTGGCCGGCTTTGGCGCTGGGAATCAATCCGGTCCTGATCTCTTGGAGCAATCGGTTGGACGTTTCTGGTGGGACGGGCGGGAGATTGCAAAACGCGTCGGCTTCGGTCTCGCCAGAAATACCGGATTCTCCTGGCGGTGCGATCAAGACAAACCGCCATGAGCGCGGCAACTCAACTCGCTCTTCAAGCGGCGAAATCGATTCACCGGCGAGCTTACCCGCTTCGAAGATCAGACCTCCGTGCAGGAACCCATGCGTGCCCACGGCCGAACGCGCGGCCCGACCAGCCAGCATAGCCAGATCGATCGCGGACAGTGAGCCGCCACCGCGAAAAGCATTAAGTGCCGCCACCAACGAAAGAGCGAACTGCGTGCCCGTCCCCAAGCCGCTGTGCTCCGGCGGAGCTGAAACGATTTCGACATGGCAAGCCGGCGATGCCGGCAGGCCCGTGAGTTTTACATAGCGATCGACCACCACGGCAGCCCGGTGAGCCAACGGGCCATGCACGGAAAACTGATCGGCTGCGGACAGTTGCAACACCAGGCCCGGCTGATCGATCATCGCTCCTGCGCCGCCGAACTGCCGCTCTTCGGGATGTCCGAACGACAGCATGCCGAAATGCAATCGGCTGGGAGCAGTAACAAGGACGTCGAATGCCGGCATCTTTTTGTATGACTAGAAAGCTCCGCCATCGGAGCGACAAGGGTTACGTCCCGAAAAGAATACGCTCAATCGGATAATGGCAACCAGATCTACCCGGTCACAGCGCACTTCGCACGGACATAATTGGCGAGAAACTCAAAGGCTCTGTGTTCGGCAGGGCCACCCGTTTTGTCCACGAGCACACGCAACTGATCAAATTGTGACAAGATCTGGTCGGGGGGCAAGAAGCTGGTGCGGGTCGCAAGGATCGCCGCTTCCAAAACCGCGTGCTTCCCACGGTTGAAGCCAAAGAAATCCCGCAAGTGACCTTCATCCACAACGTCGCAAACAATCTCGGTACGTTCGTGCTTGTCGTCCAACGAGCGCACTCGCAATGCATACCAGTGGCAGGCATTGCTCAGGATTTGCCCCTCGATGCTGTTCGCCGGCACGAGCGCAGGCAGCGGGTTGGGGGATCCGACGGCCGCCTGGGCAATCAATTCCACGTCGTCGGTTACGTGAAACACGGCCTGGCCCGTTCGCTTGAGGTTGCGGTAGGTCGTCGAGGTTTGATAGGGCTTGAGGACGAGCGTCTTGATCGGTAGCTCGACTCGCGGCCCCATGGGCGAAATGTTCACCGTGCCATCCGCGTTCATCGTGGTAATGATGCCTTCGAGAATCAATCGTGCTTTCCCCCAATCAAAAGGTGACTGGCCGGGCCGGCAACGGCGCTGGCACGGGAGCTAGTTCGGCCCGCTCGCTCTCGATGCCCGGCAAAATGTCGGGAACCGAGATTCCGCTTTGCCGCAAAAAAGCCGCCAACAGCGCATAGCCGGTATCGGTCAGGATCGATTCGGGATGAAACTGCAATCCCACGATGGGCAGATTCCGGTGTGCCAGCCCCATGATCGTGCCGTCGGCCGTCCAGGCGGTGGCCTCCAGACAATCCGGAAGTCCGGCCCGCTCGACAATCAGTGAATGATATCGGCAAGCTACGATCGGGCTCGGCAGATCGGCAAAAACGCTTTGCTCGCGATGGTAAATCTCCGAGGTTCGTCCGTGAACTGGCTCGGTCGCACGCACGATCCGCGCGCCAAACGCAGCGCCGATCGCCTGGTGGCCCAGGCAAATTCCCAGGATCGGCAGCTTATTCGCCAGTCGAACAACCACGTCGAGCGAGCAGCCGGCCTGATCCGGCGTGCACGGGCCAGGTGAAAGAACTACGGCCTCAGGCCGCAGGGCTTCGATTTCTTCGGCAGTGATTGCATCGTTACGTACAACGCGCGTGGTCTGGCCCAAACGCTCGAAATAGCGCGCCAGATTGAAAACAAAACTATCGTAGTTGTCGACAAGCAGGATCATAGGTTGTCTTGCTTAACGTAGCGCGCGGATTAGGCCTGTGGCTTTGTGCCAGGTTTCTTCATATTCTCGCTCGGGCACCGACTGGGCCACGATACCACCGCCGACCGGGGCCTGCCACCACCCGCCCTTGGCCGTGATGGTTCGGATCAAGATGCTTGTGTCCAGCGAACCATCGAACCCCAGATAGCCCAGCGCGCCACAATAAGCGCCGCGGGCAGTAGGCTCCAACTCGGCGATGATCTCCATCGCGCGGACTTTTGGCGCCCCAGTGATCGATCCGCCCGGGAAAGACGTTCGCAATAAATCCAGCGCACCCCGGCCATTGGCCAACGTTCCGCAAACGGCCGACACCAGGTGCTGCACGTATTCGTAGCTTTCCAGCTGGCACAGTTGGGTGACCCGCACACTGTCAGGCTGGCAGACTCGAGACAGGTCGTTGCGGAGCAAATCGACGATCATCACGTTTTCCGCACGATCTTTTTCGTTGCGTAACATTTCGTCGCCAGCAAACAAATCGGCTTCTGGCCGGGCAGTCCGCTGGCGCGTGCCCTTGATGGGCCGTGCCTCGACTTGTCCGGCCAGGACTTTGAGAAAACGCTCGGGCGAGGCGCTGACGATCTGTGCATCGCCCAAGTCGAAGTAACCGGCGAAAGTGGCCGGGTTACGAGCGCGAAGCCGCAGATAGAGCGCAACCGCATGATCTTCGGCGGGAAACAGTAAGCGCTGGGCAATATTGACCTGAAAAATGTCGCCGGCGTGAATATATTCGATGGCGCGGCGGATGGCGCTCAAATAACCTTCGGCCGACAGATTGCTCGTCAAGCCAGTCGGACCAGGCACTGTGAATTGCGGTGCGAGTTGGGATCGCGATAGTCCGCCAGGTGGATTTGCCATTGCCGCGGCTACGCCCGACGCCGACTCGCTTAGCCACGCGCGAAACTGCGTGAGTCGTTCGGCGGCCCGGGCACGGCGGGCGCAGGTGCCCACGGCTGGGAAGCCCTGGGACATGATCCAGGCCTGGTTTTGTAAATGATCGACTGCCAGCACTACGTCATAGACTCCAACCGCCACTGCTGGAATTTGGAATTCGTCGGTGGCCGGTTGTGGGAGTCGTTCGAGCGAACGACCAAGATCGTAACTCAATAGGCCCGCGGAACCGGCTTGAAATGGAGGCAATCCGGCGATAGTCGGCGTCCGGTAACTTGAAGTGCGCCGCTCGATCTCAGCCAGCCCGTCGGAGCCATCTGCCGGGCACTCGATATACTCGAACGGATCGGCAGTCAGAAAAGAGTAGCGACCCAGCGCCCGGTCGCGTCGCGCGCTATCGAGAAACAAGCAATGCGGCAATCGCGCAAAGCGAGCAAAGGCCTGGGCAAGATCGATGGCCGGATCGCAAGGTGTAACCAAGGCGCCATCCGGAGTCTTGAATGGCCGGCGAATGTCAGGGATCAAAGTCGCGGCCCTCACTCTGGAACTTCCGCCGAACCGGAGGCCGATGTGGAGTTATCTTCGGCCGATGCATCATGACCCCGACGGCTTTGCTCGAGCCGAGTTAGGAATCCCCAGTCGAGTGCTTCGTCCTGACGATACTCCTTGCTCAACGTCAACGCCGTGATGGCCTTGGCCATTTCGTAGCCCAAGTAAAAGGCGTGCGATGAATCGATCGCTCGCGACGCTTGAGCCTGCATTTGCGAGAACAGCTTGAACGGATCTGTCTCCGTTAAATGCAGGCCGGCGGTCACGACGTGGAGCTGATCGTCCTCGGCGAACACGCGGAAGTTGTGGTCCTTCACTTGCGATGCAAGTCTTTCAAAGGTTTCGTATCCGTGGTGCAGCAGTTCGCCGTCGCGCAAAATCACGAGATTCGGCTCGACCCGCTTCGGCAGAGTGCGATGTCGTTCGGCGTAGTGAACCAACCGGCGAGCCAGGTCACACTCGCGCACGCTCGTGCGGGCCCAATTGATCACTTCGGTCGTCAGCACGCTGCGAATTCCCAGCTCTTGGCAAAATCCCAATAGCAGTACGTTGATCGGCGCGGAATCGGCATCGGTTAGCTCTGTCAGGTTACCAATTCCCATCATCATCTCGGCATCCGGAAATCGACGGCGAATTTCCAGATAGCGCCCCAGGCTGGCGGCAAATCCGAAGCCAATCGGTTCGAGAATCGGATCGATCCGCAGCGGCACCCCTCGCTCTGCCAGAAAGTCGATCGTCTCGCCCAGCCCCTCAAGCGTATGCGGGTCGTCGGGCACCACCACGACCTCGCAACCCCAATCGGCTGCCGCAGCGCGATTGGCGCTGTTGACCGATAAGACAAGTTGGGCTCCCGCGCGGACGGCATCTTCGATCTCGCGCACGTTCATACTATCGATCGACACGCGATGTCCGGCCTCGACGAGCGCGCGAACCGTCTGGCCAACGCCGCTCCACGCGTCGCCCGGCTCGCAACCCACGTCGATGACGTCGGCCCCCTCGGCGCGCAGTTTTTCGGCTTGCGCTAGGATGTCCGCCAGAGACAGTCTCGGAGCATGATTGATTTCCGCCAGGATTTCAATGTCGTACGCGCCGTAGTTTTCGCGAGATGCATGTTCGCCAAAATACTCGGGCAAGCGCCGCAAGTCGCGGGGCCCCCGCTCCACGGGTACTTTCGCGATCCTCTCGACGATACTTAACTCTCCTTGGCAATAGCCGGGCAAAATCACGCGAGTGGTATTCGGCGGTACTGCGATACGTCGCGCGATCCACTCCGTGGTCATCAGCGCCGCCACAGTAATGCTTAACACGTCCACGGAGTAGTCAAAACCGACGCGTGGCGCCAGTTCGGCCAGCAGGTTGCGCAAAGAGAACTCCGCCAGGCGTCCCGTGACGAAATGGATGTGCTCGGGCATGCGTGTTCGATCGGAGTCTACGATGGCCTCAATCCGCCATTGACGGGAATCGTGTGAGCGGTAACGAACGACGCTGCCGGCGATGCCAGAAACCGCACCGCGGCTGCCACGTCTTCGGGTGTGCCCCAGCGAGCCAGCAGCGATTCGCTCTGGGCACGGTCTTGCCAGTACTGCGAAGCGCCCGCGCCCCATTCTGTTTTGATCCAACCGGGCGCGACGCAATTAACGCGCACTTCAGGAGACAGAGAGCGAGCCAGGCTTTTGGAAAATGCCATGACCGCGCCCTTCGTGGCACTAAACAATTCGCCACTGTCGCCGGCCATTCCGGTCTCGGCCTGATCCCAACCGATATTGACAATAACACCCGAACCGCGAGCTTTCATGCGTGTTCCACAAGCTCGCGACAAGCCGACGGTCGCGCCGACATCGACGCGCCACAGCTCTTCGAGCTTGCGCTCGAACGTCCACTGAGCGGCCGGGCCGGTCAATACATCGGCGCCCGCATTGTTCACCCAAATGTCCACTGTACCGCGCCACTTCCAAGCGCGTTCGACAAGATCGCGGTGTGTACTCGCGTCGACCAAATCGCAGAGCACGACATGGGTTTCGACGCCTTGGCTGCTCGCGAGCTCGGCAACCGCCTCGGCGCCAGTTCGGTTCGTGCGGCCATGAACGAGGCAGTGGGCACCCGCCAGAGCGAGTTCCAGGGCGATTGCCCGGCCGATGCCACTAGAAGAACCCGTGATCACGGCGGTTCTTCCCGCGAGTTCTCGAGAGGGGGTGGAGGACATGAAAAGCACTGCCGCGGACGAACTTGCAATCTATCAACGCCTTCTATTTGGTTGTAGCTAGCTGACGAGCGAGGGGCAAGGCGGCACCAAGTGAGCGGGAGCTAGAAAAGCTGCTAAACTCTGGCGCGGATGTCGACGTATGATGTAGATATACCGCTCTCGCTGCACCCATCCATCAGCCGGTCAGGTTATCCCCATTCATGTCCATCAATCTCTTGGACCGCCTGGGTTTTACCGCCTTTGCGTTCCGCGGCTATAACACCACAAACCTGGGGCGCACGCCCGCGCTGTTGGCTCATCGCGTGTATGGCCCGGTGATGGAGCGCTATCTGGCCGAGGCGAGCGAGATCTGCGCCGATGTGGTCAAACAAAAAGTCGATCTCGTCGGGCGCGTGCGACGGAACGAAGAAACCACGCTGGAGACCTATCACGAGGCGCTGGCGCTGGTCGTGGGCGTCGAGCTGGCTCAGGTTCGACTGTTGGAAGAATTCTTCGACATTCGCATGAACCACGCCCGCATGATCTACGGCTACAGTCTGGGCGAACTGACGGCCGTGGTCGCCGCGGGCATCTTCGAGTTGCAAGACGCGCTCAAACTGCCCTTGGCCGTCGCGGCCGATTGCGTGGCATTGGCCGAAGGCGTGACGATGGGCGTGCTTTTCTCGCGCGGGCCTCTGCTCGAATTCGAAGAGGTCAAGCGGCTCTGTCTGTCACTCAACGCAGAAGGCAAAGGCGTAATCGGTATTTCGGCCTACTTGGCGCCGAATACGGTTTTGTTGTTGGGTCAAGGCGATACCATCGATCGATTTTCCCGGCAGATGCACGACGTCTTTCCCAAGCGCGTTTATCTACGCAAGAATTCAGACCGCTGGCCGCCGGTGCACACCGAGATCGTGTGGCAGCGCAATATTCCCAATCGGGTCGGCGTCTTGATGCACACGCTCAAGGGAGGGTTCGCCAAACCCAACCCGCCAATCTTGTCGCTGGTCACTGGCAAGATGAGCTACAACAGCCACAACAGCCGGGACATCCTCAACCAGTGGATCGATCACCCCCAACGGCTGTGGGACGCGGTCTATGAAACTTTGGCGATGGGAATCGAAACGGTCATTCACGTCGGTCCAGACCCAAACCTGATTCCTGCGACCTACAATCGCTTGCGCGATAACGTGCAAGCACAGCTCACCGGCAATTCGCTCAACAGCCTGGGCCTGCGGGCGATGGCACGCGCTGTCCGGCGACCGTGGCTCACCGCTTTACTGCCCTCCCGCACTGCCTTGTTGCGCGCGCCCACCGTGCAGCACATCATTTTGGAAGACTGGCTGTTGGAACAGCCGGTCAAATGATCCAAGAGCGATGATATGGCGAAATGCCGCGGCGTTGCCCGGCAGCGCAGCACCTACGGCGTTTCCAGCGGCAATTCGTAGCAGGCGGCTTCTTCGTCGTTGCGCACCAATAGCTTGCGACCGCTCAGGGCGGGCGTGTTCCAACTGATGCCCTTGATGGCCGGAAAGCGGGTCAGCTCGCGGTACTTCTCGGGCTTTGCTTCGACCAGGGCCACGTCGCCCGACTCGGCTTGGACCAGGATCACGTCGTCGACCAGCAGAATCTGACCGTGTCCGTACTTGCCTTGCTTCCATTTTTTGACGCCGGTGGCTACTTCTATGCACTCGAGTATGCCTTCGTCCAAACCATACGCGAAACCGTCGCGTAACACGGCGCTCGTGAACTTGGTTTTTAGATTATGGTTCTTCCACAATTCATCAATGTTCCATTTATCTCCTTCGTGCTCGATTTTCCATAATGCGCTGCCAACACCATATCCCTTGCTAAGTAGCAACCGATCGCCATCGACCGCCAACGGCTGCGAAACGTTGGGGGAGCCGGTGTCGTCGTCGGGCCAAGGGTGCTGCCAGAGAACATGCCCGTCGGTCGGATCGTGCGCGGCGACATTGCGGAAATTGACGATCAAGATTTGCGGCTTCCCGGCCAGGGTCGCCAGGACTGGGGAACTGTAGGAAGATCGGCCATCGCCGCCGCTCCATACCAGCGCACCGGTCTGTTTATCGTAGGCCACGAGCGATTTGCCATCCGGACCGTTCGCGCTGACGATGACCAGGTTCTCATGGACCAGCGGCGAGCAGCTCTTGCCCCACATAACCTCTGGCGCGTGATTCTCCTCGAGCACATTATGCTCCCAGATCAATTTGCCCGTGGCACCATCGAGACACGTTAGATGCCCCTTCGCGCCCAGGGCATAGACTTTACCTTCGTGTATCGTGGGCGTGGCCCGGGGTCCGACGCCAGCCAGAACTGCAAAAAATCGTACGGGAGTGGAATAGGCCCATTCGAGCTTTCCCGTGTCGATGTCATAACAAGTGATCAGTTCCTCATCGCCACGCTGTTCTTGCGTGACGCCGAAATGCCCGACCACGGCAAATGCCGACCAACCGGCGCCAAGTGGCTGCCTCCACAGCTTGCGCGGGGGCTGAGCGGACCAGTCGCGCGCCAAGTGGATATTTCCCAACGTCGCGCGGCGATTGGGGCCCATGAACTGCGGAAAATCATCCGGAGTGGTCTCGAGCAGATTGACTTGCGTTCCGGCCGCCGTCTCAGCGGCTTTCGGCAGTGTCTGGTCGGCTCGGCGCGCCCAACGAAAACTGAACTTCGGCCAAATGTTGCCACTGACTCCCTCGATGCGCAAGGTTCCGAACGCGAATGCCAGCAGCACAATACCGATCACACCTACGCGCAACCTTATTCTGCCAGCCACGCGCGAAAACAACACGTACCACAGGAACAGCAGAATGACTGCGATCCCAACCGTCGCGAACCTCATCAGGAACGCGTTGGCGGGGTCGTTGAGTCGCTCGGAAGTCTCGGCGTATTGTATTCCGCCGAGGGCCAGGGCATCGACAATGATGATCGCGATGGGCACCAAAGGGCCGCGGTGCAGCCCGGCGGGTTTCTTGGGCGCATCTGGCTGCGGTGTCGGATCCATAGACATGAATGGGCGCTCCCTCTGCTGGAATCTGCAAGATCGAAAGGAAACTGTCCCCAGCGCCAACCCTCGAGGCCGGTCCTGGGATCTAAAGCCCGTTGGAAAATGCCCTCGTGGCATTTTTCAACCTCGCCAAGTGCGGAGCCAACCTCCGCACGTCTCGCAAAATAACGACTTGCGTCGCAATTTTGTCATCGCATCCCTGCGATGTCGCAGTCTGTTGAATAAATCAACAGACTGCTACGGCGTGCGACTGGTCACTTCGACCAGGTGCCAGCCGAATTGAGTTTTCACGGGACCCTGAACGGTTCCGACCGGCGCGCTAAACACCACGCGATCGAACTCAGGCACCATCTGTCCGGGCGAAAACTCGCCCAACGCTCCTCCCTCTTTGCCCGACGGACAACGCGAGTGTTGGCTGGCCAGCGCCGCGAAATCACCCCCCGCGGCAATCTGCGTTTTCAAGTCGTCGCACGCCTGCTGGGTGTCTACCAGGATATGACGGGCCGATGCTCTGGGCATGAGAATAATCCTTTCTGGAAAATGGCTATCAAAGAACTAGCGAGCGGCGCCTTACTGCTTACTTTGCGCCAAGAGTTTTCAGATACGCGTACAAATCGCTCACATCCTGGTCCGACAGCATGTCCAACAGACCCGTAGGCATGATGGATTGATTCGTTTTACGCACCGACGAGGGTTCGACATTTGTCACGCGCACCGTGATGTCAGGTCCAGTTTGCAGCAACATCCCCTCGGGCGATTCGTAAACCACGAGCCCATAATACACTTGTCCGGCACCAGTGGCGAGGACTGTCGTTTGATACGTCGGCGAGACTTCCAAATTCGGGTCCACGATGGCTGTAAATAGGTCGTCTCGCGATAATCTGGAGACGGCTCCCTTGAGTTCCGGGCCCAAATGCCCGTTGACTTCGTGACAACGATGGCACGCTCGGCGCTCGAACACGGCCTTGCCCCTGCCCGCCTCGCCCAGCGACCAATCGAGCCCCGCCAACCGAGCCTTCCAAGACCCGGCGGTTGCGCCAGATCTGGCGTTGAGTTTTGCAGCTTCATGCGGATAGTATTGTGCAAACATTTCGAACCAGGGCACGTACGACTGGCCGGCATCGGGCGTATCATCCACGTCGGAGCAACTTTCCGTCCAAAAGTCGAGCAGACGATAGACCGACAGGCGGGGTTCGACGTTTCTCGGCAGCGCACAAGAGATCTTGAAGGCTTGCAAGGCCGCGGCGATTTCCGACGAGCTACAGTCCATACCCAGCGCCATAAGCGCTTGTGCCGCGCGAGCCACGACATCGCGCTGCGGCGACGCCAGCGCGTCGACGTACCTTTCCCGGTCTTCGGATTGAGGATACTTGGCCAGTGCCAAAACGATCGAATCTCGCAACCCCACCTGTTCCCACTGTGAGTGCAACAGCGGAAGAGCCTCGACAGCCGGCAAACGCCCGACCAGAGCAATCAACTCGGCTGTCGGCTCGGCTCCCTTGCCCACTGTCTGCGACCACAATTTGTGCGTCGCCCGTGGACGGACGTTTTTAGGAAGCCGGGCGGCAAACAAGGTTTGTTCCACGCGGCAAAAGTTGGGACTGTCGATGAATCTTTCAACCAAGGCCGGATCGCGGCCGCACAGCTCGTCGAAGGCCTCGCCCACCCGTTGAGGCCAGTTTCGGCTGGCGAATTGGCCCGCGTCATCCAGCTTCTTTTGCAAACGCAACAAGCACTCGGCAGTCGCCGCCGTAACTTCCGACGTGCGATCTCCGGGCAAGAGCGAGGCGACAATCAGATAGTGCACATCGTCTTCCACCGTGCTTTGCTCGGTCCATTGCCGGGCAATGGCCGGTAACAAGCGCTCGTGCTCGGCGCCCAACATTCCAAACAGCCGGGCCAATTCCCGATTCAGCTCGGCATTGTCGGTTGGAAACGAGGGAGCCAGTTGTGCGAGTAGCTTTTCGCGAAATGCGGTGTCGAGCTCGGCGGCCGCATTGCTAACGTACCCCGAGTAAACTTCGGCCTGCCCTTCTCGTACGCGAAGATCCCCCAACCCAAGCTGGAGCAATCGCACCGCTTCCAATTTCAACTCCGTGCTCGCACCTACTATCGCGAAGGATTCCAAACAAGTTTGAAAGTCTGCGGGCTTAAAGGTAATCCGCGTGGGCTCGCCGAACGTTTCGGGCGTTTCGACCCAGAGCTGCGCCAGCCGAATTTGCAACGATGGCAGTGATTTGGAATTTGACGCCAGGAATCGCTGATAGCTTCCCTGACCCACTCCGCGGGCAACGGCGATCGCGGCGGCGCGGACGCGGCGCTCTGGATTGGCAAGGCCGGCTTGCCAATCGGGTTGACGCTCGGCAGTCGGATCGATTCCGTCGGTCACGGCCAATGCTTCCCAAGCGGCCCGAGCCACGTTTGGTTCGGAAATGGAGGTAAGCCTCGCTAGGATTTGCGCGGTGTGTTGCGAAGATGAAATTCGTGACAGCGCCCAGGCGATGCGGGACTGCAAAAGTGGCTCCCCCGACCCGGCGATCTGCTCGGCCGCTGGCACTTCTGGTCCACCGAAAAGCTCGACCAGTATCTCGATGGCTCGAATCCGCTCGGGCAAACCGAGGTCCTGGTTTTGAGCCGCTTTCTCGAACACAGCTTTGCCAAGCCTCTGTGCTGCCGGGACCCAGCGAGCTCGCGACCAACTGGCCAACGGCTGATCGGCGGCAAGAACCTCTGCCAGCGATTCGGTTTCGTTCGACGGGTTCCGCGCTGGTTCGGAAGCTTTGGCGCCCACAGCACGGACGCGAAACACGCTGCCTCG